>JANMYB010000085.1:0-2892 GCA_031381645.1 Methylotenera sp. | reverse complement strand
TATTATCAACAATATTGGCGTAGAAACTAAAGTTTAGTGCAGGGCTAAGTTAATGTAAGGTCAGCCCGCGCGGGTTAAATAGCGCGTCTTCTACAAACAAATAATCTTTTTCCCGGCCTTCGTTCCACAAGGCTATCATGGCAATCCAGCGCATTTCTTCGATTTTAATTTGCTCTTGCTTAAGCGCCATGGCGCGGTCAATAATTAAATCACGTTCTACATCGTTAATGATGTTGGCTTGTTGTAGAAATATAATAAAACCTATACTTTCAGAGTTGATTTTTTTAAGCTCGGCAGCAGTATACATGCGCATGCCAGTGTGTTTATGTGAGTAGATAGCGGGAGGTTCAGTTAGCATGGTTTTCATTTCGTGAAACCAATCTACTGCACCTATAATATCAGATTGTTCAAAACCAGCTGCAGATAGCTCTTGCGTCATGACTTCATTCGCAGGCAGGGTATGATGCGCAATGTAATTTTCAAACATGAACACTAATACTTCAAACATTGTCGTTTCCCCAAAATTAATATGTGCTTACTTATTTTTTATGCAAGACGTTGGTATTTTCCGCCAGCCAATGCTGTAATTTTGTTTTCTAATTCCAGTACCATCAGCATGGATGAAAGCACTTCAGTAGTCAACCCAGAAAGTGTGCGTAAAGTTTCAAAGTTAGTTGGATCGAATCCCATGCAGGCCAATACTGTATTGGCTTCTGAAGGTGCTTCTATTTCAGAATTCAAATTCCCTATTAGCCCAGATGGGCTATCACTTGGCAACATATTTTTTAGTTCTTCTAATATGTCTTGTGTCGTTTCGACCAGTTTTGCACCTTGCTTAATCAGTTGATGGCAACCTTTTGTCACTGGTGAGTGGATTGAGCCAGGAATCGCAAACACTTCACGACCTTGCTCGGTAGCTAAACGTGCAGTAATAAGTGAGCCACTATCAATATTGGCTTCTACCACTAGACAACCTAAACTTAAGCCGCTAATGACACGGTTGCGGCGCGGAAAATTTTGCGCTTTTGAGGGTGTGCCAAGAGGAAACTCTGAAACAATTAAGCCGCGTTCAGCAATTTTATGTGCTAAATCGCGATGACGGGCTGGGTACACAATATCTAAGCCAGTGCCCACCACGGCAATGGTGGCGCCGTTGGCTTTAAGCGCGCCGCGATGCGCTGCGCCATCAATGCCTAGTGCCATGCCGCTCACAACACATAAGCCTTGTTCACATAGGCTTTGTGCGAAATCTTCTGCATTTTTTTCGCCTTGGGGCGTGGCGCTACGACTGCCTACCATGGCAATAGAAGGGTGATTGAGCCAATGCAAATGACCAATGGCGTACAACACTGCGGGTGGATTGCTAATTTCTAGAAGTTGTTTCGGGTATGTGTTATCGGCAAATGTAACGATATGCGCGTTATCTTTTTGTAGCCAATTGAGTGTAGGTGCTATTGCATCAACATCCACACCCTTGTTGATTTTTTGAGCTATTTCATCATCAACAATTTC
Organism: Methylotenera sp.; assembly: GCA_031381645.1. Taxonomy (GTDB): domain Bacteria; phylum Pseudomonadota; class Gammaproteobacteria; order Burkholderiales; family Methylophilaceae; genus Methylotenera_A. The sequence goes on along the minus strand of JANMYB010000085.1, from coordinate 1,380 downwards.
GCGTAACTGACTGATTTTGGCACTGAAAATGGCATCGGGTGAACCAAATTTTGCTAATAATTGGCAAATTCCTGCATTGCCTAAACCGTTTATTTGATTAAGGCTAAGCCATAGATTTAAATCATTCAGGGTTAAATCATTCGGTGCTGCTACAGAGTTTTGGCTGTCGTAGATAGACGCCATTACTAGGGCGTTTGAACGGCATCGAGCGTATAAACTGCATCGGTTGTGCTCATAATCAAGCCGTAAGAAACTCTATCAAAAGTTCTAAAAATCATCAGTAAACCAACGCGTTCATCAGGTAATTTAACTTGACCTGGCTCCAGTTTCACTTGCGTTTGCACAGGCTCTTTTTTAAAGTTAACAATCTTTTTGCCGTCAGGTTCAGTTTTAACATCAAAATTAAGCTCTTTTAGTTTCTTTTCTTCAGGCTCTACTTTGCTTGAGTCAGGTTTTTTGTATTCAGGGTCTTTAATGACTTTGCCGTAGCGATTAATCGCCAATACATGACCTTCTTCTAAGCCATCAACTTTACCGCGATTAATAGAAACCACAGTATTAGGCCCGCCTTCAGCCACGCCTCCGTAAATTCGCATAATGCGTCCATTTATTTGAGCCTCAGGGGCATGTGGCACGAAACTGCTCTTAAATTCATCAGGTGAAACTACTAGGCGGTCTTTGGTAAAGATCTCTTCTTTAGCACGTAAAATGTCGCCTGTGGCCGGTGCACCATAACGTGCAATATCGGTATCGCCTAAATATATCGCCTCAGTGCCCAACACTTCTTTAGTGTCAGGATCTGTTAATTGCTCACCTGGGCGATAAATATTCCAGTGCGCGCCTTCGCCTTCTTTAATTTCACTAATATAAATGCGAGTGCCGGGGCTTAAAATCACACGGTTATCTTGTCCAGAAATAATACGCGGTGCGCTGTCCAACTTGCCATTTTCGATGAGTAATGGCTGACTTAAAAACGGTGTAATCACATTTGGGGAGATGGTAAAAATAGCTTCTTTATCAAGCGGCTCAATTCTAACGCCAGGCTCAAGCGTAATTGTTTCGTGCAGCAAGCGTAATTGGGGGCTACCACCGCTGGTGTCGAGCGCTACAACGTCGCCTGGGTAAATGAGGTGAGGATTTTTAATTTGTTCACGGTTCATTTTCCACACTTTTGGCCATTGCCATGGGTCTTTTAAAAATTTGCCAGAAATGCCCCAAAGCGTGTCGCCTTTCACTACGGTATAGCGATCAGGATGATTTTTTTGCAGTTGAATTTCATCTGCGTTTATGTTGAAGCTTAAGCAAGCAAGTGCTACCAGCGTTATAATATGTTTATTCATGCGTTGACCTCGGTCAAAATAGCGGCTAAATAGTGGAATA
>JANMYB010000073.1:0-17490 GCA_031381645.1 Methylotenera sp. | reverse complement strand
TGCGGCTTAGGGCCGATTATGGTGGTGTATCCGCAAGCAGTTTGGTACACGTTTGTGGATGCTGATGATATTGATGAGATTATTGAAAGTCATTTAGTGAATGGCAAAGTGGTTGAGAGGCTGGTAGTTTAGTTAGCCAATCCGCATGTAACATGCGCTTTTATTTTATCTTTAAACATTAAAATAGATGCTCTGGAAGGCGCATGGGTATTAGTCTGCAGGGCTTCTTTTCTAGCTTCTCCCCAATGTGAACTAGGGAAATGTTTGTCATCTTTAAACCGAGGAATGATATGCCAGTGTAAGTGAGGCGTTTTATTACCTAGACTGGCTAAGTTGATTTTATCGGGTTGAATCACTTCGCGCATCGCGGTTTCTACAGCAAACACCACTTTCATCATGCGTGCACGGTTTTGCGGCGCTAAATCAGTCATTTCTTTAATGTGGGCTATTAGCTCAACGCGGCAATAGGCAGGGTAATCTGCGTCATTTAACAAAACCACACGACAGAAATCGTCGTGCCACAAAACTTCGTGTGGCGTCGGTTGGCATAAATCACAAGTCATTAAGAAGCGGCAAGCATACGGTCTAGCGTCAATTTTGCTAATTTCGCCTCATGCGCAGGCACTTTAATTTGGTTCACAATATTGCCATCGGCCAAGTTTTCCAGTGTCCAAGCCAAATGCTGCGGGTCAATACGTGCCATGGTCGAACATTCGCACACCACATGGCTCATAAATTGTACATGTTTGCCTTGCGGTTTCATTTGCTCAGCCAAGCGCGTCACCAAATTCAGCTCGGTGCCGACCAGCCATTTGGTGTTGGGTGCGGCCTCCGTCACAGTGCGCAAAATATACTCGGTCGAACCGACAAAATCAGAATTCAAACAGACTTCAAACGGCGCTTCAGGATGGGAAATCACGTAGCCATCGGGATGCAGTTTTCTAAAATGCTCAATATTTTGCAGGCGGAACATTTGATGCACGGCACAGTGACCTTTCCACAGCAAGATTTTGGCATTTTGAATTTGCTCAACAGTTAAGCCACCCATAGGCTGGTCTGGATCCCAAATCGGCATTTGCTCTAGTGGGATACCCATTTTATAACCAGACCATCTGCCTAAATTTTGATCGGGGAAAAACAATACTTTTTCGCGCTGTTTAAAGCTCCATTCCAATATTTTTGGCGCGTTGGTGCTGGTGCACACAATGCCGCCGTGCTCTCCGCAGAATGCTTTTAAATCAGCGGCAGAATTAATGTAAGTCACGGGTGTGATTTTTTCATCGAAATTCAGCACTTTGCTCAATTCGCGATAACTGCGCTCTACTTTGGCCAAGTTGGCCATATCCGCCATGCTACAGCCTGCCGCCAAGTCGGGCAGTACTACTATCTGCTCGGGGCGGCTTAAAATATCGGCCACTTCAGCCATAAAATGTACACCTAAGAACACGATAAATTCAGCGTCTAAATCTTCGCAATACTTGGATAATTTAAGTGAGTCGCCAGTGAAGTCGGCATGACGATATACGCTTTCATGCTGATAATGGTGGCCTAAAATCACTAGCCGTTTGCCCAGTTTATTGCGTGCAGCAATAATGCGGCGCTGGCAATCGGCGTCTTCTACCGCTTGGTATTTTTCGAATTTAATCGGTACTGATTTAATGGCTTCTGTTTGCATAATATTCAACTTACATTTTATAACGTTAATTGATGCTTTTCACCTAATCTTTTTATGGCATCGACATTGGTCCAAGAAAAAACAAGATTCACGGCTTCACGCCAATCTACCCATTGATAACGCACATGTTCATCTGGTGTTAGTTTGATAGTTAGCTTGCTAGGAAGTTCTAAGCCAAATAAATGCTCAGTATTTTCCACCACACCTGGCGCGTAACGATGGCGCCAATGCGGATAAATTTCGTATACGTTTGAAGCTTGCCAATCTTGTAAATCGAACTGGGTGGCATCTAAACTTGTTTCTTCCATCACCTCACGTATCGCCGCTTGTTTAGGCGTTTCATCACCCTCCACACTGCCCGTCACCGATTGCCAAAAGCCCGCTTTGTCGGCGCGCTCCATTAGCATCACTTGTAAATCGGGTGTGTGAATTAACACCAGTGCGGAGATTGGGGTTTTGTAGTTCAAGATTTTTTTGTACTGGTTGCAGATGTTAGATTTTTTGGTAATTGAAATACCACGCTTTCAATCACGCCTTGTAGCTCTTGCACTTGGTTTGCGCCCAGTAGTTGTAGTTTGGCAATTACTTCTTTTACTAGCACTTCGGGCGCTGATGCTCCCGCGGAAACACCGATTTTTTTCTTACCAATAAGCCATTCTGGTTTGAGATAACTGGCGCTATCCACCATATAAGCTTCAACGCCTTGATTTTGTGCGACTTCGCGCAGGCGATTAGAATTTGAGCTATTTGGAGAGCCTACGATAATCACTAAATCGCAATCTCTCGCCATAATTTTTACCGCATCTTGTCGGTTTTGCGTTGCGTAGCAAATATCATCGCTCTTAGGCCCATGGATATTGGGGAAGCGCTGATGTAGCGCATTAATTACTAAAGCAGCATCGTCCATCGAGAGCGTTGTTTGCGTGACGAACGCCAATTTCTCAGCATCTTTTACAGCTAATTTAGCCACGTCTTCAGGTGTCTCTACCAAGTACATGCCTTCTTCAGACTGCCCCATTGTGCCTTCCACTTCAGGATGTCCTCTGTGGCCTATCATCACAATTTCCATACCAACTTTACGCATTTTAGCGACTTCAATATGCACTTTGGTGACGAGTGGGCAAGTGGCATCAAATGCAGTTAACCCGCGACCTTCCGCCTCTATGCGGATGGCTTTTGAAACGCCGTGCGCACTAAAAATTACCGTACTACCAGCGGGGATTTCATCGAGATGATGTACAAAAATTGCACCTTTTGTGCGCAATTCATCCACCACAAACTTGTTATGCACAACTTCGTTGCGCACATAAATTGGCGCGCCAAACTTCTCAAGCGCTTGCTCAACAATAATAATGGCGCGATCAACACCAGCGCAGAAGCCACGCGGGTTGGCGAGCACTATATTCGCTTGCAAGTCAGTTTTTTGGTTCAAATTCAAATCGTTATCTCGTTTGATATATAATTGCACAAATTTTTAATTCCTACTACCATGAAAAACACCGCAACACTGTTAATTACTTGCCCCGATACGCGCGGCCTTGTGGCGGCAATCGCTGATTTTTTATATCAGCATAATGCGAATATTTTACACGCAGACCAGCATCAAGATGCAGAAAATAATCTATTTTTAATGCGTGTGGAATGGGATGTGACGGGCTTTAATCTCTCAGAAGCTAGCTTTGATGAGGCTTTCGCGCCCATAGCTAACAAATTTAATATGGTTTGGCAGATCAAACTCTCGCAACACAAAGCGCGCGTGGCAATTATGGTTTCGCAATATGACCACTGCTTGGCCGATTTGTTACATCGCCATAAAAGTGGTGAGCTAGTGTGCGAAATCCCATTGGTCATTAGCAATCATCGTGACACGGAAGATTTAGTCAAGTTTTATGGTATAGATTTCCATTACATCGAAGTGAGGAAAGACAATAAGCCACATGTGGAAGCAGTACAATTTAAGCTGTTTGAACAATACCGTATTGATTTAATCGTGTTAGCACGTTATATGCAAATTTTATCGCCTGATTTTGTGCAGCGTTATCCGCAGCGCATTATTAACATTCACCACTCATTTTTACCCGCTTTTGTTGGTGCAAGGCCTTACCATCGCGCATTTGAGCGTGGCGTTAAGCTCATCGGCGCAACTGGCCATTATGTGACCGAAGTGCTGGATGAAGGCCCGATTATTGAGCAGGATATTGACAGAATTTCACATCGTGACCAAGTGGAAGATTTGATACAAAAAGGCCGTGATCTAGAGCGTTCGGTTTTAGCCAAGGCAGTGCGCTGGCATATCGAAAATCGTATTTTGCTTTATGCCAATAAAACGGTGATTTTTGATTAGGTTAAAATCTGGGCGTAAAAAAAGCGAAGCTACAGCTTCGCTTTTTTTATTATCAAAAACACTAAATTACATTTCTGCTGCAACCATATCTGGCAAGTCTTCTACAGCCTCATCATCCACTGCAGCAACTTCTTCTAAAGGAGCGCCATCGCCAATATCGATTGGCGTGCCAGTTCCAATAACGGGTTTAGAAGCGCAGCCAGCAATAAATAACATCATCACAGCCATTAAAGCGATTAAAAACTTATTCATTTTATTTCCCCCTTATTAAAAATCTAAACAGAATTATTTTTCTATGAAATAATTATTTTGCATCGTCAGGTGCTGGCGCATCAATCGGCGGAATTGCTGGGTCATCTACAGGTGGAACTTCTGGGAGCGTATCATCCGCAAATGCGAGGGGCGCAGCGTTAAAAGTGAGCATAGCAATTACTACAAATAACAACTTCTTCATGGTCTTCTCCCAAATGTTATAAATATAATCGTAAGAGTAATTCTTTAGAATAATAATTCTCTTAGCAATAATTTACGCTTAAGTGCTAGATTCTGCAACTGTTTTCGTGGCTTTTGAGTATTACGGCAACACTGTTTCCAAAGAGAATAAATCCGCCACTTTTTCACGTGATCGAATCACATGCGCTTTGTCATTATCCACCATAATTTCTGCTACGCGCGGGCGTGTATTGTAGTTGCTGGCCATGCTCATGCCATAAGCGCCTGCGGATTTTATGGCGAGCAAATCACTTTCTTGCAGATTTAATTCGCGGTCGTGACCTAAAAAGTCGCCACTCTCGCATACAGGGCCGACTATTTCGTAAGTACTTGCCTCGCCAGCACGCGGTTTTACTGCCACAATATCGTGATACGCGTCATACAAAGCGGGTCGCATCAAATCATTCATAGCGGCATCGACAATAGCAAAGTTTTTGCTTTCTGTATGTTTTAAATACTCCACTTTGGTCAGTAATACGCCAGCATTGCCCACCAATGCTCGACCTGGCTCAAATAACAGTTTTACGTTTCTGCCCGCTAATTTAGCTAAAATCGCTTTTGCATAAACGCCAAATTCTGGAGGCGTTTCATCTGCATAAGTAATGCCAATGCCGCCGCCGACATCAATATGCGAGATTTGAATGTTTTTAGCTGCAAGCGCATCCACCAAGCCTAAAATTAAATCCAGCGCCTCAATAAAAGGCGCTAGCTCGGTAATTTGCGAGCCAATGTGACAATCCACGCCATGCACGGCGATGTTCGGCATGACAGCAGCTTGCTCATAAACGTTCAGCGCATCTTCAAATGCCACGCCAAATTTATTGTTTTTTAAGCCTGTCGAAATATAAGGGTGCGTTTTCGCATCTACATTCGGGTTTACGCGCAAAGATACAGGCGCGATTTTACCCATGCTTTTTGCGACTTCGTTTAAGCGTTTCAGCTCACTTTCAGATTCCACATTAAAGCAAAAAATGCCTGCATCTAAAGCCGCGTACATTTCATTGGCTGTTTTACCCACACCAGAGAATACGATTTTTTGTGGGTCGCCGCCAGCCGCCAATACCCGCGCCAACTCCCCACCCGAGACAATATCAAAACCCGCACCAAGCTTGGCAAATAGATTCAAAATGGCAATATTTGGGTTGGCTTTTACAGCAAAACAAACCAGATGATTAGTGCCAGCCAAGCCCGCCTCAAAGCTAGTAAATGCGTGCGTTAGCGCGGCTTTGGAATATACATAACACGGGGTATTAAATTTTTGCGCAATGTGGCTAAGCGCGATATTTTCGGCGTGTAATTCGCCATTTTTTAAATCAAATGTATTCAAAATAGTATCTTTTAATTTTTTATAAATATGCCCTGTAAAGCACATGGGTACTGGTCCGCGGGGCATGCAGTTTTACGTCTTTTGGCGCGCTATTATTTTCTGCACCTTGCGGGTAGCGCTGTTCTGGAATATATAACGGACCTTTTGTACCACAGCCCATTAAAGCCAAGTAACTTATAAAAATTACTAAAACAGGTATATTTTTTAGCATTTTAACCTCACCCCAATTTTAGGTTTTATTTTATCATTGATTGTTGCAGAAAGCGGGATTGAGGTTTTGCTAACCGCTCATTCTGCAAAAGTATCCGATTATCGGATACTACTAGACAATGACATAAAGGTTTTGGCATGATTCAATCAACCAAAAAAGGGTGCGAATTATGAATACGTTTGACGCGACACAAAAAGGGTTTACGTTAATTGAGCTGATGATAGTGGTGGCTATCATTGGTATATTAGCTGGCATCGCAATGCCAGCCTATACAGATTATGTAACACGCGGAAAATTGACAGAAGGCGTATCTGCTTTATCTGACGGTCGCGTTAAAATGGAGCAATTTTTTCAAGATAACCGCACCTATTCAGGCGCCACTGCTCCCACAGCAACAACAAATTTCAACTACGCACTTAGCAGCTTGGGCACCGCTTCATACATCATTACTGCAACAGGAAGGGGCAGCATTTCTGATTTCAGTTATACCATTGACCAAACTAATACTAGGGCGACTACGGCGGTTAGATCAGGCTGGGGCGCTACAACGACGGCTTGCTGGCAAATTAAAAAAGGCGGCTCGTGCTAGTCATGAAACTTAAATCTTCAGGATTCTCGCTAATAGAACTGATGGTAGTGGTTGCTATTTTGGCCATTGTAGCCTCTGTAGCTATGCCAAGCTTTAGGGGCATGCTGATGAATTCGCAGGTTCGTAATGCAACTGAGTCAGTTTTAAATGGCTTGCAAAAGGCGCGCGCAGAAGCAGTTAAACGCAACGTCAATGTGGAGTTTGTTTTAGGGGCAGACACAGGCTGGGTGGTGAAACTGGCGGGTGGTGCTCAGCTCGAATCAAGATCCAGTAGCGAAGGCTCTGTAAATGTTACCCGCACTACACTTCCAGGAGCAGCCACAACCGTTACCTTTACAAATCTTGGCGGAATAGCGGTAGCCAATGCTGATGCCTCGGCAGTATTAACACAAGTTAATACTGCCGCAACGGGTGCAGATAGAAGTTTACGCGTGATGGTGGGGGCGGGGGGTAATGTCAGAATGTGTGACCCCAATCTAGCTGCAGGCTCTAGTCCGCGCGCATGTTAAAACAGAGAGTAGACCATGCATAAACAAAAATTTTATTCCACAAAATTAAGCCAAAAAGGCGCAGTGCTACTAGAGGCGCTTATTGCAATTTTAATTTTTTCTATGGGCATTTTAGCACTGGTAGGTTTGCAAGCCGCTATGTTACAGAATACGACTGACTCAAAATTTCGTGCTGATGCAAGTTACCTCGCCCAGCAGCAAATAGGTCGTATATGGGCAGATCCTGCTAATGCCGCAACTTACGTTACTTCTAATACCTCTCTTTCACCAGTTTTGCCTGGCGGGCTACTCACTATTACGCAGCCAGTAGTGGGCCAATTTAGGGTGGTAGTAGGTTGGACATCACCAGATGAGACGCCAGCCGCTTCAGCCGCTACCGCACCGTGTTTTATGAGAGTTGCACATTGCTTTACTACTACTGCTAGTATCGCTGGGGGCTAGAATAAATGGAATCGAATTTTAAACGTAGCTTTACTTCGCAAGCTGGTTTCACCTTAGTAGAGATTATGGTGGGGCTAGTCATTGGCATGCTGGTGGCGCTGGTGATCGTGCAAGTTCTATCGATTTTTGAAGGGCAAAAACGTGCCACTACGGGTACTGCTGATGCGCAAACCAATGGTTCAATTGCCGTGTATAACATTGGACGAGAGTTGCAGCTCGCAGGTTTTCCATTAATGCCAACTGGGATAACAGGTGCGGCAGATTCGCCACTTGAATGTACCACAGTCACCTATGGTGGCACAGGCATCACTAGCATTAGCCCCGTAAGCATTACTGATGGCATAAGCGATACAGTAGTTGTACGTTACGGTAACTCACAATCTGGCGGTGTGCCTGCAACAGTAGGAGCGCTGGTAGGGAATGATGTAACGGTGAGCAATAATTTTGGTTGTGCTGTAGGAGATATTACGTTGGTTTCTAATGGTGCTACGTGTGCCCTATCTAGTGCAACTGCTGTAACTGGTACTACGGCACCCATGTCAGTGACTTTGGATAATATTGCTTCCGTTACTGTGGGCGGCAACCTTGCTTGCTTGGGCGCTTGGAATGTAGCTACCTATGCAGTGAATAATGGCAACTTGGAGCGCAACGGTGTTCCAATTGTGGCTGGTGTGGTTAACATACAGGCGCAATATGGCGTTTCTACTACTGCTAGTTCAAATCAGATAAATAGATGGGTAGATGCTATTGGTGGCACTTGGACTGCGCCTACCGTTGCTAACCGTAACCTTATTAAAGCGGTACGTATCGCTGTTATAGCCCGTAATACAAAAATTGAACCGTTTGCAGTCACAGCCGCATGTACGCAAGCTGTGGCCCCACTTCCGACCACTGGTTTATGTGCATGGCAAGATGTTGCAGTTGGCGGTGCGATTACTACGGCTTCGCCTGCGCCAGCAGTAGTGTTGACTGCAGATGCAAACTGGGCGCGTTATCATTATCGAGTATTTGAGACCATTATCCCGCTACGCAATATGGTTTGGTCTAGGGAGACGCTATGAAACCACTAAGCCAATTTAAGCCTAAGTTCACACCTAAATTTGGGTATTTGTGCATGCAGCAACAACGCGGCCTAGTGTTATTTCTTGCACTTATCGCTTTGGTTGTCATGTCTCTAGCGGCTGTAGCGCTTATTCGCTCTGTAGATACTAACAACTTAATTGCAGGCAATCTGGCTTTTAAACAGGCGGCAACCACTTCGGCAGATGCAGGGACAGAAGCCGCTATTACTATGCTGATGGGTATGCGAGATCTTGCGGCTAATAGTACAAAAAATGTGTTGAATGATGCGACTCATACATTCAATATTACTAATACTGCAACTAACCCTGGTTACTTTTCCAATGCAAATCCTGCGCTCAATCTCACAGCAGATGCAACATGGAACGATGTTAATAATCGTGTATTGGCAGTTGATAACAGTGGTAATACCGTCCGCTACATTGTGCAGCGCATGTGCCGTAATGCCAATGTAGCCATACAAACTGCCGATTGTTTATTTAGCTCAGCCTCTGAAGATAAAAATGGACAACAAGTGAAGCTGCCACAAAATATTTGTGATGGACCAGGTTGCCCAGTGGCAGGACAAACCCCGCAAATGCGGGTAACGGTGAGAGTTACAGGCCCCCAAAATTCTGTTAGTTATGTACAAGCATTTGTCTATTAGGAGACAACAATGAATCGTCATTTTATTATTGCAAGAACTTCTATCTTACTTGGGTTGTTAGCCAGTTTTGTCTTGCCGTTGCCTGCGTTAGCAGCCACTGTTGCGTTGGCAAATGCACCGTTGGCAACCTCAACTACTACCTCGGTAAAGCCAAATTTGCTGTTTATATTAGATAACTCAGGCAGTATGGATTGGGACCATATGCCAGACGATAAGTCTGACCCAGGTAGTGATGTATCCTGGGAGTATGGCTATTATGGTATGCGCAGTAGCCAGTGTAATCAGGTTTATTACGACCCCAATACCAAATATGACCCACCTGTCAATGCGGCAGGCACACCTTATGCGAATGCTAGCTTTACAGCGGCATACAGTGGTGGCCAAGGTGGTTACGCTAGTAGCCCCACTACGATTAACTTAAATACAAACTTTCAAGCCAATCAGACTAATATAGGCAACAACGCTGGTGGTACAGATTCGAATAGATCCGCTTATTATTATGAGTATTTCGGTGCGCAAAATACTCAATTGGAGAAAAACTACAACAGCCTCACTCCCAATACTTTTTTTACAGAATGTAATTATGCCGAGAACAACGCTACTGCCTTAACTTTGTTTAGTAAGCGCAGGTTGGCAACCACAAGGACTACGACTGTTGTGGTCAGTGGTACTGGTGGGGGAGCTCCCTCTGCCTCTGTGCCAGGCATAACAGTGAACGGTGTACAGATTATGAATGGCGCTTCTGCCACCGTTGCTAATATTAGTAGTAGCACTATGGCAGCTAACATTGCTGCAAAAATTACTTTGGGTGGCTATAGCGCTTCTGCGGCTGGTAGCGTGGTTACCATTACTGGTCCAACTTCGGCTACTAATTACACGCCCGTTATAGCTGGCATGACTGGTAACGTAGGTTCTATAACATTGACCACTGATGTATTCCCCGATACCACTGCTGCCAATCTAACCAACTTTGCCAATTGGTATAGCTACTATCGTACTCGCATGTTGATGATGAAAACGGCTACTGGGCAAGCATTCAGCAACTTGAATAAAAATTACCGTGTCGGTTTAATGAAAATCAGCGCAACAAACCCTGTGGTGCCATTGGGTACTTTTTGGGATAACACCGATACTAGCTTAGGATCAACTAGCACGCTACGTACTGATTGGTATGCCGCGCTTTACACCATGAACACAAGTGGTAGTACGCCATTGCGCAGGTCTTTATCTGATGCAGGTTTGTATTATGCAGGTCAGCTGAGTGGAACAGACCCAGTACAGTATTCTTGCCAACAAAACTTTAGTATTTTATCTACCGATGGCTATTGGAATACAGGAGACGGTTATCTAGTGGATGGTAGCAGTGCAGTTGGTAATCAGGATGGGACAGAGTCAAGACCGATGTATGACGGTTTTCAATCGGATACAACTGAAACGACTACATATACTCGAAATGTGTATTCATCAAGTGGCACTAGGATATCTGGCGGATCTAATTGTACTGGCTCTAAAAAACGCGGTATAGACACACTACAAACCCAATCCTGTGCTATTACCACGACTGGCGGAGTAGCGGGTCCTGAGGTTTGTACCTCATGGAGTAACACCTCTAGGAGTTATATAAGCCCTTACACTTCAAATTCAAGTTCTTGCGTAAATACGGTCACACTTCCTAGCCCAGCGACTACTGCCAAAGTGGCTACAGGAACTGTAACGACTGCTGGCGGCACTGGCGGCTCAAGTGATACGTTATCAGATGTTGCTGAGTACTATTACAAAACAGACTTACGAACCACTGCCTTAGGTAATTGCGGCACTGTAGTAGCGCCTGCAACTGAGGGGCCGTTATGTGAAAACAATGTATTTAAAAGCGCTACAGACAGCAATCTACAGCAGCATATGACGACCTTTACACTGGGTTTAGGTGCGAGCGGTTGGATGAATTACTCGTCTAGTTATTTGCAAGATGGTACAGGTGACTTTGCCGCAGTTAAGCTGGGCAGTACTTCAAGTTCTAGTGTCTGCACATGGCAATCCGCAGGTGAAGTCTGTAATTGGCCTTTGCCAGGGCTTAATGGCAGTGACGGCTACATCGCGAATATTGATGATTTGTGGCATGCCGCGGTCAATGGGCGCGGCGCTTATTTCAGTGCGACTAATCCAGCTACCTTGTCATCAGGCCTTGCTAGCGCATTGGCAGGTATTAATGCCAAAAGAGGGGCAGCGGCAGCGGCAGCAACCAGTACGCTGAACCCTGTGGCAGGTAACAACTTTGCCTACGTTGCAAGCTATACTACAGTGGACTGGAAAGGCAATCTTGAAGCGCGCGGAATTAATACGGATACTGGTGTAGTGAGTGAGAATGCTACTTGGTGTGTGGAAAACATAATTGCTGGGAGTTGCGCCACAGCGCCAGTTGCTCAGACTTCAGGTGACACGACTATTTATAATTGTGAGACGCCCTCAGCAGTGACTTGCCCTGGTGGAGAAATTGGATTCTCAGGCGATTTAACTACAGGCCCAACTTATTGTAAAGTACAAATGGCTGTAGCTTGCACAGGCACTATGGGTCCAAAGGTAGGTGCTACAAGTGATACGCGTACTATTAAAACTGCTAATAGCACTGGTAACGCACTTACTAACTTCGATAGTGCGTTTGCTACGGCAAATGCAGGTTATTTCAATGCGACAACACTAGCCGGTCTATCTCAGTGGGGTGCATTAGATGCAGCTCAGCGTGCAGATGCTGTGGGAAGTAACTTGGTAAACTATTTACGCGGTCAGTATGGTTATGAGGATCGCTCTACTAATATTGGTCCACCAGACAATAGGTTGTATCGATTCCGCTCGGCGGTGATGGGTGATGCTTTGGAATCTCAACCATCATTTATTAGCAAGCCCGTATTTAGTTACCCTTACCCAGGCTATGGTGATTATAAAACTGCACAAGCGGCTAGGGCGGGTACTGTGTATATGGGTGCTAATGATGGCATGATGCATGCCTTTGCTTCAGCCACTGGTGTAGAACGTTGGGCTTATGTGCCTAGTATGGTAATACCCAATATGTGGAAATTAGCAGACACTAACTACGCAACTCTGCATGTTAATTATGTCAATGGTAGCCCAATTACCACGGATGTATGTGTCTCTAATACTACTACCACTCTGGCAAATTGTAATAACATCAATTATGCCTCTACAGGCTCTACAAGTGATGACCCGGTATGGAAAACCATTTTAGTAGGTGGGCTAAACGGTGGTGGACGTGGTTATTACGCGCTTGATATTACGAATCCGACTACCCCTGTATTATTATGGGAATTCACCACCATGGCAGGTGTTGGCGCCACTACGGGTTTTGATGATAATGATGTGGGTTACAGTTTTGGCCAGCCAGTGATTACTAAAAGAGCAGATGGCAGATGGGTCGTATTGATCACCTCTGGTTACAACAATGTGAGTCCAGGTGACGGAAAAGGTTACCTGTATGTCTTAGATGCTTATGATGGCAAAATTCTTAGTAAAATTTCAACTGGTGTGGGAACTACCACCACGCCGAGCGGTTTGGCTAAAATTGCAGGCTGGAATGAAGAACCTCCTGGTAATTCGGTTCGCTACGTTTATGGTGGTGATTTATTAGGTAATGTTTGGAAGTTTGATATTAGTAGCACTGCCGCAGCAACTATTGGTACTGGCGATAAAGTTAATTTCGCTACATTGTTCTCAACCGCTGCGGGTACAGCTGGTACAGAACAACCAATTATGACTACGCCAGTACTGGGTAAAGTAGCAGGTAGTCGAGTTGTTTTCATTGGGACTGGTAAGTACCTAGAAACGGGTGACCTTACTGTCACCCAGAAGCAGACTCAATATGCAATTAAGGATGATAACTCGGGTGCTACTTTTGTAAATCCGCGTAGCCAGACTACGCTTATGGTGCAACAAGCTATGACGACTAACACCGCTACTGGTACACGCTCAGTTGCTCCAGCAAACCCTGCGCCGAATTTTTATACCGGTAGGGGTTGGTTTGTGGACTTGCCTGATACTGGTGAGCGTATAAACATTGACAGTCAATTAGTGCAAGGCGTATTGCTTGTGCCTTCTATTGTACCTTCGAATACAGCTTGCTCACCTGGTGGGTACGGTTGGCTAAATTTCCTTGACTACAAAACAGGTGCAGCACTTACTCCAAGTGGTATAGTTTCGACAAAATACGATTCAACCATTGTAGGGGTAAATGTTTACTATATCGATGGCGAACCTGTAGTGGGGGTTGTTACATCTACAGACCCAACACCTAAAAAAGATGATGATGTGACTTTTCCACCGTCTGCGGGTAATTTTACTGGCAAACGCTCTTTATGGCGTGAGTTGTTTCAGTAATTGAAAAGTTAGGTTATGAATAAAAAAGAGCGGGATTCCCGCTCTTTTTTATGAATTTTGTTTCATAAGTTTGGCCGTAATTAAACCGTTGATTAAGCCAAAAAATAAAGCAGCTAGTGCAAAAATAGGGATTAAATAAACTACACCTGTTTGTGGAATTAACCATAAGCGCACAATAATGAGCTGCCCTGCAATATGCGCAAAAGCGGCGAATATACTGAGTGTGATGGCGCTGAAGTATTTTTTTGGCAGCTGTTGTGCTAAAAATAAAGCAGCCAAGCTGAGCACCGCACCACTTAGACTTAATATAAAAGTAGGCGATAAAAACTGGCCTAGCAATAAACTGCTGGCAAATACTCTCAGAAGGCTTACCCAAACTGCGGTGGCGAATCCATATTCGTAAAGCACATATAATGTCACAATATTGGCGATACCAGGCTTTACGCCTGGCAACGGTGATGGAATGACTGCTTCTAAAATGTGCAGGCCAATCGCCAAAGCCGTGAGTTTTGCGATGTGATGGTCTTCCACGGTAGTATGTATTTTAGTAATTGAGCGAGTCATAAGTTTTTTTAGCGCCCATCAATTGCAGGCTGATTTGGTTGGGCAAGCAAATGGCCACTTGCCCTGCAAGGCTTAACCAGCCTTGATGTATGCAATATTGATTATTGCAGGGCGATTGTTTAAAGCGTACTTTGCCTTGGTCGATGACGATATGCGTATCACCCAATGGACCGTGAACATGTAGTTCGCGCTTTTGGTTTAAATCGAAGGTGCCGATTATCTTATTGCCCTGACGAATTTTAAGTTTACTAGCGTGTTCAAAACTCCAAAATTGTTGAAACATGGTAACAACCATTATCAAGCTGGCAATAATCACTAGCCAATCGCCTAGAAGCGGTTTAGGGTTGAATTTGAACGACATGTTTTGTAGCATCTTTATCCAGCCAACTTATGCGTTTGGCCATTGTGGGGCTTACTAGAATTTTATTTGTTGATTCTATGATTAAAAAATGTGCTATCCCCATTTTTTTTGCGGCTTCCGCGCGTGTTTCAGGCTTGGCGATAAAAATGGGCTTAGAAGCCACATCAGACAATGTGCCCGCATTACTTTGTGGCGGAATGAGTACGGTCACGGCTTGTACGCCTTGCGCTGGGTAACCTGCGACAGGGTCAATAATGTGACAATAGCGTTTTCCATCTAACTCAAAATAGCGTTGATAATCGCCCGAGGTGCCAATTGCCCAGCCACTTTTTAATTCGAGTGTGGCGATTGCGTTAGGTTTGCGCGGGTGCTGTATGCCTACGCGCCAAGCTTTATCACCATGTTTACCAAACGCAATGATGTTGCCGCCTATGTTTACCAGTGCGTTTTTAACGCCTTGCTTCTGTAAATATGTTAAAGCCATATCGAGTGCATAACCTTTAGCATAGCCGCCAAGGTCAAGTTGCACTGCTGGATTCTTACTAAAAACTGTGCTGCCATGAACGACTATATCTGTCATCTGCGGGTTGGCTTGCACTAAGCTTTTAATCTTAGGTTCGTCAATTTTAATCGGTTTAAACTCGTCATGATGAAAGCCCCATGTTTCGATAAGTCCGCCAATACTTGGGTTGAAGGCACCTCTGGACTGAATGGATAATTTTGTTGCGTCAGCAATCATCGCTGCAATATCTGGCGAAATGCTCACAGGTATTTCGCCTTTGGCAAAACTAGCATTAAGTGTTTTTAATTCACTGGGCTTCCAAGCATGTAAGCGAGCGTGCAGTGCTTGAAAATCTTTAAAGATTTGGTTTGAAATTTTTTGAGCTTTTATCTCTGACTCGCCATAAATGGTGATATCGACCAGCGTGCCAAATACATAGCTTTGCATGTTGTATAGCGGTTCTGGTTTTGTGCAGCCAGCAAGAAAAAAACTAAGGATGAAAAATAGGAATAAGCGCATAGGCGCTATTCTAACTAATTTCTTCTAACGCCTTGATAAAAACTTGCGCAGGTTTGCAGTCCGTTTGGGCGGCAATTTCCACCATGCCAGTCGGGCTGGTGACGTTGATTTCGGTTAAATAATCGCCAATCACATCTAGGCCGACCAAAAATAAACCTTCTTGCTTGAGTGTTTTGCCGATAGTGGTGGCGATTTCTAAATCACGCGGCGAAAGCTTTTGCGCAGCGCCCGTGCCGCCTGCAGCTAAGTTGCCGCGCGTTTCGCCCGCTTTGGGAATACGCGCCAGCGAATATGGAAGCGGCTCGCCATTGATGACAATAATGCGTTTATCGCCCTGCAAAATTGCAGGTAAATAGCGCTGCGCCATAATGGTTTGTGCGCCAAATTGCGTGGCAGTTTCTAAAATCACGCCTATATTGTGGTCGGCATCATGTATTCTAAAAATACCACTTCCACCCATGCCATCGAGCGGTTTAACAACAATATCTTTATGTTTTTCCAGAAACTCGCGGATTAAATCATTATTACTAGTGACTAAAAACTCTGGCGCAAATTGCGGAAATTTGGCGACAGATAATTTCTCGTTCCAGCTGCGCACAGCAGCAGGATTGTTGATAACGCGCGCGCCTTGATTAGCCGCCAGCTCGAGTAAATACGTGCTGTAGAGATATTCGTTATCAAATGGCGGGTCTTTGCGCATTAAAATTGCGTCAAAGTTTTTGGGTAAAACTTCTTCAATTTCACCTAATTCAAACCAATTCTCTTTATCGCTAAAGTTAAATTTTGTAGTCTTAACTTTGACTATTTCATTACGCAAAAATACGTCGTGCTGCTGGCAAACAAACAAGCTGTGGCCACGTTCAGCGGCTTCGCGCATGATGGCAACGCTGGTGTCTTTATAGATTTTTAAGCTAATTAATGGGTCTAAAATAAAAAGTAGTTTCATTGTATTTAACTCACAATTAAATCAAATTAAGCAAGCCTGCACCCCGCATGGATATTGGCTTGCAGGGCATCTATTTTAAATAATTTTCATCAGTATTTATTGATTTAATGGGTCAGTTTCTTGCAACTCAATCGCCGCCGCAAGCAAGGCCAAACGCGCCACGACGCCATAAGCATAAAAGCGGTTTGGTACAGTGTCTGGTTGGTCAGTGCAATCAGGCAAAGTACAAGGCTTTTCAAATGCCAGAGGTACAAAATGTGAGCCAGGTGCATTCAAATTTTCATCTGCACCGCGCTCTGTGTGTACACGATAAAAACCGCCAACCACAAAGTGATCCATCATATACACCACAGGCTCTGCAACCGCGTCGTTAATGCTCTCGAAGGTATAAACGCCTTCTTGAATAATCACTTCAGAGACCTGCTGACCCTCTTTTATTACCGACATTTTGTTGCGTGCTTTGCGGTTTAAATCGCGCACATCATCGGGTGATTTCACGGTCATTATACCCATGCCGTAAGTGCCGGCGTCTGCTTTTACGATGACAAATGGTTCTTGTGTGATGTTGTATTCAGCGTATTTTGCTTTGATTTTAGTAAGCAATTGTTCGACTTTTAAAGCCAAACATTCTTCGCCTGTACGCTCGTGAAAGTTGATTTCACCACAAGTTTCAAAGTATGGATTAAGCAGCCAAGAATCTATGTCTAAAAGCTGTGAAAAATCAGCAACTACACGGTTATATGCAGAGAAATGCTGTGATTTTCTTCTAACGTGCCAACCTGCGTGTAAGGGTGGAATTAAATCTTGTTCGAGATTTTTGAGGATTTCTGGAATTCCACCAGATAAATCATTATTAAGTAAAATCGCGCAGCTATCAAAATCGCCCAAATCTTTATTT
>JANMYB010000062.1:0-27286 GCA_031381645.1 Methylotenera sp. | reverse complement strand
TTCAGTCGCGCTCGCAGGGGCAATCGATACCGTTGGGATGGCTTCGTCATCCACAATCGTACCTACGCCAAGTGCTGTTGTACTAGAGGTATTACCACTAGTTATATTTGCTGTGAGATTAAAGGTTTCATTGCCTTCATAAACGTTGTCTGACGTAGTGGCAACGCGCACCTGCAAGCTTGTTTGGCCAGCAGGAATAGTGAGTCCCCCAACTACAGGCTGCCACACGCTACCATCAAAATATTCTAAGGTATTGGCAGTATCAGTGCCAACAATGGCTGAACCTGAGCCAAGTGCTAGGGTAAAGTCAGTATCTACAGTACTGGTGTTAGAAAGGCTAATAGTAAATACAGCAAGGCTACCTTCTACGACGGTAGGATTAGATATAATAACTGTCGGCGGGCCATTAAGATCAATCAGATTTGTAGTTACGCTGCCGTTTGTAGGGCTCACAATTAAGTTTTCAAAATTACCACCTGCACCAGGATTGATAGTGACGGTAAAATCTTCTAAAGGCTCAGAAGCAGGACTTGCCAACGTAGGAATGCTTACAGTAGCAGATGATTGGCCTGCCAGAATAGTCACTGTAGCCACGCCTGTGTAATCGGCACCATTGCTTGCAGTGCCGCTATAAGTCAGGTTAATGATTAAATCTGATTGCGCTGGGTTAGTGAGTGAAACAGTGTAGCTTGCTGTGTTGCCCTCGATAACATTAGCATCACCAGTAATGCTGACCGTTGTAGTGTCAATGGTATCGGTAATCGTTGTTGCCGCAGTAGCCGGGTTTGTAATCAGGTTTTCAAAATTACCACCGGTCGTGCCTGTAATTGTTTTGCTTACAGAGCTATTATCAATGTAAACATCGTCAGTTGGCGCTGGCACAGTCACTGAGCCGCTAGTTTGGTTCGCGCCGATATTAATGACTTGCCCGCCAGATAATGTGACAGTCATAGGGGTGTCTGTTGGATTGGTTAAACTGGCGGTATAAATAATGCTGCCACCTTCGGCCACAGTTGGCGTTGCAGTTAACGTTATCGTTGTGTCATCAATGGTATCGGTAATCGTAGTGATTGCTGGAGCTGGATTTATCGTGGTGGGAATGCCGCTACCGCTAACACCAGCAATAGTGGCACTCACATTCGTTGGGTCGTTATACACATCTTCATTAGCAGGCACAGGCACGGCCACAGTACCCGTTAGCTGCCCAGGCAGAATCGTGATAGTTTGCCCATTAGAAAGTGTTACTAGCAGCGGCGTGGTGGGTGCACGGGTCACTGAAGCAGTATAAATAATGTTGCCGCCTGCTTCAGTAAGTGTAGGCGTGGCGCTTAAGCTTAATGAAGAAGCTGGTATCGTCGTACCACCAGCCCCACCTAAGCCATTCGCATCATCATCTATAACACGACCTGTAATAGGTTGGTCTTCAATATTGGCTCTAAAATTAAAATCATAATTAAAGCCAAATTGATTGAGTGGATCTACAATTCTTAACAAGGCTACAAAATCAAAACCACGTTCTACACGCAAACCGTTACCTGCAGCAGTTTCTTCTAGTACGGCATTGATATCTTTACCACTTTCAATCGCTTTAATGACTGTTTCTATCGTAGCAAGGTTGACCTCACCATCTAAAGCATCAAAACCAAGCGCATTTGTGAGCTCAGGAGTAAAAGCAACCAACTGTTCAGGCCCAATGCGCATGGAGCGTCCGTTGGTCATATCGAGCTCAACCTCTGCGCCTGCCATCGTTTGTATGGTATCGCTGGTTTGTACCGTATCGCCAAGCTGCAGCTCTCGCTTATCACCATTATCCGTAATAATGTATGCAGTTCCTGTAAGTGCTACAACTTTGCCGACTATTGCCATGATTCGTATCCTAAATTAATTAATTGCGGGCTTTATGCCTTTTTTCACAATCGCATTAAACACCCATTTTTAGTAAAAAAATATTGTACTGATGGCCAATACGGTTAAGCGCTGCTTTGCACCTTGAAATGCAAGACATTTACCGTCTTTATTGCCAGATACCGCTTTCATATAAAAGTTGATAATGGATTAAGGGGTTTCAAATATTGATTACGGAGCTTTTTGCAGATTCTTTAGTGGTTAACACAATTTAATTGTATGGAGTGCGCGTTATTTCAGGTTTCAAGACACAGTTTGCTTTCCTAAAGCCAATCGACAGCATCATTCCATTTATGGCGTTGCTGATTGGCTTTACAGCGCTTTACGCCGCAGGTTACGATTTCAACAAATTTAGCGGCTTAGCTAAGCAACGATATGGCGACGAAGCCTACAAAAACACGCTTGAATTGCAAGCTCTGGTAGCAAGCCTGCATGCGGCTTCCGAGGCAGAAAAATTGAAACAAATTAACAACTTTTTTAACCAAAAAGTTGAATTTGGCGAAGATGTTGATGTTTGGGGGAAATCTGATTATTGGGCAACGCCATTAGAGTCAATCGGTCGTTTGGCGGGCGATTGCGAAGATTACAGCATCGCCAAATATACTTTTTTAAAAATACTCAACGTGCCTAACGAAAAACTGCGACTTACTTACGTAAGAGCAGAAATGATGAATCAAGATAGACGAGTTATATTGGCGCACATGGTGCTCAGCTACTATGCTACACCGCAATCCGAGCCGCTGATTTTAGATAGTTTAGTGCCCGAAATTATGCCATCATCTAACAGAAAAGATTTGAATCCAATTTTTAGCTTTAACGACAAGGGCTTGTGGGTGGGTACTAGCAGTAAATCTAAAGGTGATTCAAGCTCGCATCTATCGCGGTGGCGCGATGTGTTGGCGCGCATGCAGGAAGATGGTATAAACTAATGAAAGTAAGGAAATAATATGTCACTTATTAAACAACTTTGGCTTGCGATATTGTTCACGATCATTTTGGCTTCTACTGGTAGCTTTGTACTCAGCACGTTATCAAGCAAAAACTATCTCGAAGAGCAATTGCAGACCAAAAATATCGATAACGTGACTTCGCTCGCGCTTTCTATGTCACAGCTGGGAAAAGACCCAGTCACGCTGGATTTGCTGCTCTCAGCGCAATTTGATTCTGGTCATTATCGTTATATTGGTCTGTTTGATCCAAACGGCAGAATGATGAGCGAGCGCGTGAATGCAAGTAGCCAAACCAAAGCGCCAAAATGGTTCACCAAGCTTGTGCCTATTCGCGTGCAAGCTGGTGTAGCAGACGTGCAAGATGGTTGGAAACAGCATGGTTCGCTTGCTCTAGAGAGCGATGTTAATTTTGCCTACGATAAGCTGTGGGATGCAACTTTGCTAATTGCGCTATGGATCTTCCTCATCGGATTTTTAGCTTGTTACGCGGGCGGCAAAATCTTGCGCAAAATTCTAAGCCCACTGGATGACGTGGTGAGCCAAGCCAAAGCCATCGGTGAGAATAGATTCATTACCATCAATGAGCCAAAAACGCTTGAGTTTAGAGCCGTGGTGCACGAGATGAACAATCTTTCAAATCGCATTAAAGAAACGGTGACCAAAGAATCTGCGCGCTTAGAAGCGCTGCGTCAGAAAAATAATTATGACGATGTCACTGGCTTAATGAACCGCGATTACTTCGTGAACACCATGGAAACCAATTTGAGCCATGACGAATACGATGAAGGCGCTTTAGTCATTTTCAGACTTTCCAATTTAGCGCAACTAGACGAAGCGATGGGTTATCCGCAAGCCAATACTCTATTAAGAAAAATTAGCACCGCCCTACAAGCCTCATGCAGTAAGGATGACAGGCTCATCTCTGGCAGGCTAAGCGGCACTGAGTTTGCCGTGTTCTGCAAGCAATCGACTGATGAATTTGTGCTCGCCAACCAGCTTAAAGAGGCTATTAGTAAAGCAGCCGAAATTGACGATACTGAATTAACGGCGCACTTTTTGGTGGTGACCACAAAGGCCAGAAAAATGGACGAAACAGTTTCATTATTCAAAGTACTTGAATTCATCTTAAATCTTTCTGGCCTAAGTGAAGAAAATTACCTGCGTGTAATTAACGCAAGCGGCATTGCGGCAACAGAAAGTAATTACTTAGTTGAATGGAAAACGCTGCTGAATGGCGCGCTGGCAAATAAACGCATCAAACTTGAGCACTACCCAGTCACCACTACGGAAGGCGTACTTATCCATAACGAAAGTCCAGTAAGGCTTCAATTAGAAGAAGACGGAAAGTGGCATTGTGCAGGTGAATTTATTAACTGGGCTATACAATTGGACTTGATTAAAACCATAGATGAACTGGTTTTAGAAACTGCTGTGTTGTTATTAGCACAAGGTGCCAGCCCCTTGTGCCTGAATGTATCTGCAAGCGCAATGCGCGACCGCAAATATATTCAAAAAGCCGTTAAACTGGTCAAACAGCATCTGCAACATCCAAATCTCTTGAACTTTGAAGTCTCCGAAGTGGCCGTATTTGATCATCTCGATGAATTCAAACATTTCTGCAGCAAACTAAAAGCGGCAGGTTGCCATGTCGGTGTAGAACATGTAAGCTTGCGCATTTCTCGTCTAGGCGAGCTGCACGATATAGGTTTAGGCTATATTAAATTTGACGCCTCAATTGTACGCGGCATTGATACCAACGAGACCAATAAAACGCTATTGCGAGGCTTGTGCATGGTCGCCCACTCTATTGGCTTGCAGGCTATTGCAGAAGGCGTGAACAACCAAGCGGAAATTGAGTCGCTGAAAGAAATTGGTATTGACGGCTTAACTGGACCAGGTGTTAAGCTCAAATTAGCAAACTAGCTAGATGTTTTTGAATGCTGTTTTTTAAATGCTTGGCTTTAGAAACCAAGCTTAATGGCGGTAGTTGCTGTTTAGCATCAACGCCAACTGCAGCCTATCTTTCACTTTTAAGCATTCGAACGTGGCAGCAAGGTGCGCTTTTACCGTGCGCTCGGTGATTTTTAGAATACGTGCGATTTCCTTATTGCTCAAGCCTTTTGCCGCCTCTGTTGCCACATCTTTTTGGCGTTTAGTGAGTTGCGCCAGCAAGCTTTCCACCTGCTTGGGTTGATTGCCTACTAGCTTCGCAGAAACCTCGATAAGACGCTTCAGCAACTCGTTACCTAGCCATAAACCACCATGGCTGATGACGGTCTTTATTTCTCTTAACACTTCTGGCGCGGAATAAGCATGGCAATACCCTACAGCACCCAAACTTAGGGCGTGTAACGCTTCAGCTTGAACAGGCGCGTTTGCCAACACAATAATTTTTGAGTTTTTATAATTTTTCTGAATCAGCGCGATAGTGCTAGTGAGCCACTGTTGCCGATCTGCATTCATGTGCAGCCAAAATAATATCACCTCGTCTTTTTGCGACTTAGCCGGACTTATTACAGCTGAAGCTATTTTCGCTTTAGGAAAAGCCTCAGCCCAGCTTATCAGACCTGTACTTAACGTTGATATAAAAACATCTTGCATCGCTTTTTCTTACTCTCTATCTTTCACTAAAGGCGTAAGACTTAGCTTTTAGCACTGGTTTTAGCAAATAAGAAAGTATGGTTTTTTTACCTGTCAAAATGTCTACTTGTGCCACCATACCCGGAATAATAGGCAAACCTTTACCCAAGCTAGTTTTCAGGGTGCGCACACGCACCAAATAATAGGCATTGCCTTTATCGTCTACCGTAGAGTTTGCCGAGATACTTTCGACAACTGCATCTAGCGTGCCGTAAACAGTGTAATCATAGGCTGTTAGTTTTACAACTGCGGGTTGATTGGGGCGCAAAAAAGCAATATCTTTAATCTGTACTTTGGTTTCTAACACCAAGGCATCATCGGTAGGCACAAGCTCTAGCACCTCTTTACCTGGCTGTATCACACCACCGACCGTATTGAAAAATAGACGGCTCACTTTACCGTTAACTGGTGATTTTAAAGTTGCCTGCTTTACTTTGTCAGTAAGTGCAACACTGGTTTCAGTCAAACTATTTAGTTTCGCAGTTGTATCATTTAATTCAGTACGGACTTTGCTTCTAAACGTTTGTTCTGACTCTGTCACCTTACGCCTAGCCTCACTGATAGAGGATTGTATACGGCTGATTTGTGCTTTCGACTGCTCAATCTCGCCACGTGCACGCGTTGCTTCGCGCTCCAGTTTTAAAATATCAATTTCAGAAACTGCGCCACTCGCCAACAAAGGCTTATTCGCTGCCAACTCTTTATTCGCAGATTCATAGGTTTTTTCAGCAAACTCTCTTTTAGACTGCACTTCAAGCAACTCTTTCTCACGCTGAGTTAGCTGATCGCGTCCAATATTTACAATCGAGGCTAGTTCTTCTCTGCTCGCATTAAACAAAGCATATTCCTGCTCATATACCACTGGGCTTTCTGCCCTAACTTCTGGTGGTGGATTAAAGCTACCGCCTACAGCCAATGCGCTCAAACGTGCCTGCTTAGCCAATAATGCCAAATATTGCCCTTGATTTTCACGTAAAGATGACACTGCACGCGTTTCATCAATTTTAATTAAGGGTGTACCTACTTTAACAATTTCACCCTCTTTCACTAAAATTTCAGACACAATACCGCCATCTAAAGATTGGATTACTTGCAATTGACGTGAAGGAATTACACGACCCTCGCCACGCGTGACCTCATCTACTTTGGCAAACCAAGCCCACAAAAGCGCGGTGAGCATAATAGCCGCTATTACATACAGCAGTTTCTTAGCCCTTAGTGGTGCTTGCTCCAATATTGCCAAATCTGCTTCTTCATTCCAAGCCAAATCATCACGGCTCTCCGTTGGCACTGCGCGATCAACCATGTAATAAATTGGCTTTGTCAACCAAGTTTGGCTTTTAAGAAAGTTATTAAAAGCACCTATTTTTTTAAACAATCCCTCACTCATATTATTTTCCAGTTTGTTTTTCTGGTTTGTTTTTCTGGCAGCACATTTTCATCACAACGCCTTCGCTATCTTGCCGCTACGCAATGCTTCAATGACTTGATCCTTAGGGCCATCCGCCACTACTCTGCCAGAATCAATCACAATAATGCGGTTAACCAAATCAAACAAACCTGAACGGTGCGAAATAAGCACCACTGTTTTGCCTTGCGTCGCTTCTGCCAAGCGTTTTTTTACCGCATCCTCGCCAGTGTGATCCATCGCACTCGTGGGTTCATCTAGCAAAATAATATTTGGCTTAGCAATGAGTGCACGTGCAATACCTACGCCTTGTTTTTGCCCACCTGATAGTGTTTCACCACGCTCTCCCACCAATAAATCAAAACCTTTAGGGTGGCTATTGATATACTCATCGATGCCACCCGTATGTGCCGCAGCGAGCACTGTTGAGTCGTCCGCATGCGGGGAAGCTATAGTTAAATTTTCGCGCATCGTGCCATAAAATAACTGTGTATCTTGCTGTACATAGCCCACACAACGGCGTAACTCAGCCGTATCGATTTGGCGGATATCAACACCATCAATCAAAATCGAGCCCTCTGTCGGCTGATACAGCCCTAGCATCAACTTATGTATCGTCGTTTTACCAGAGCCCATGCGCCCCAATAAGGCCACATGCTCGCCCGCTTTAATTTTAAATGACACCTTATTTAATGCTTTTTCTTCTGTGCCTGGGTAACTAAAACTCACTTCTCTAAATTCAATGTCACCTCTAAACGTAGGGCGTGATAAAAAGTTAGAGTCCGCAGGCCGCTCTACTTGCTTTTCCATAATGCCATTTAAAGACTCTAATGATGTTGAAGCAGTATGATATTGCGTAAGTAAACCTGCTAATTGAGAAATAGGTGCCAACGCACGCCCTGCTAACATGGTAGAAGCAATCAATGCGCCCATAGTCAGATCTCCATTGGTCACTAGATACACGCCCAAAATTACCAGTAACACACTGGTAATTTGCTGGAGCGCGTTTGACCCATTGTTAATCGATTGCGAAAGAAGCTTTAACTTACTCCCCACTTCAGTTAAATAGCTCGCACTATGTTCCCACTTACGTTGCATCGTGCCTTCTATGCCTAACGCTTTAACGGTTTCTAAACTCACCAAACTTTCGATGAGCGTTGCATTTCGTAAGGCGCTTGCGCGGTACATCGTTTCTGATAGTTCGTGCATTTTGGCTTGTACGCTAAACGCATACAGCAACATGATAATGCCACCTACAATCACTGGCACAATCATCGGCAAAGAAATCCAAGCCATCACCCCAATAAATATCAAGCCAAATGGCAAGTCAATCAAAGCGGTAACAGTTGCAGAGGTGATGAAGTCGCGCACGCTTTCAAATGAGCGTAAATTGTTAGCTAATGTGCCAACTGAATTAGAACGATGCTCTAAACGCGTACCTAGCACTTGTTCCATAATGCGTGCACTGAGTTTGATGTCAACGCGCGTGCTGGCCCAATCTAAAAAATAACCACGCATCGTACGTAATATCAAATCGCCAATCACTATAATTGCAATGCCAATCGCCATTACCCATAGCGTTTCGATAGAGCGATTTGGCACCACTCTGTCGTACACGTTCATGGTAAACATCGGCATGGCAAGCGCAAATATATTGACTAAAAACGCCGCTAGCAAAACATCCCGATAGATGCGTTTATTTTCTGCCAGTGTGCCCCAAAACCAATGCTTCAAGCGAACCTTACCGACAGCAGGCGTACGTTTGTCAAACACATACTTGGGTTTTGTAACTATCATATACCCAGCGTATTGCGTCAATAAATCATCCAAAGGCACAGCAATCTCTGCATCACCTAGTTCGGGATAAATCACGCTTGCAACTTTAGCTTGTCTGTCTACCCCAGTCAGCATGCAAGCTTCATCATTATTTAACAACAAAGTAACAGGTAAAAATTCTGCTCGAATCTGATTTAGTGTTTTTTTAAGTGTGGTTACATTTAGGTTCGCACGCTCAGCAGCACGCTTAAACAATGCGGGCGTCATTCTGCCATCACGCAAAGGCAGGCCTGCAGCAAGTGCGTCTCTTGTTGTGGCAATTTGATGTGTGCGACAGGCAAGCAACAAGCAGCCTAATAGTGAATCATTCATGCTAGACTGATTTTGAGTCAGTTGTTCCAACTCAACATTTCCCTGCGCTTTAATTTCTGACATCGTAATTTTTGGGCTTATTTTATCTAAGCTCATCAGTTCAACCTGTTAAAATTGTCATTTAATGTAATGTATCAACATTTAGCAATAACTACAATGTATAACAACACATTACGTTAGTTTTCCAGCAAGCTTTGTGCCAAAAAGAGCAGTATTTCACATGGTATTCGGGGAATTGTAGGCGAGAGCTGCATTCATACTATACAATTGAATCAATGTATTAAAAGTGAAATGTATAGTTACAGATCTTTCGTTATTCGAATCCCTTCAAAATTTTACACTAAGTCTTACAATCACTTAAATTAGATATCTATTTCTTGAGCAAGAGCAATTAGAGGAATACCTACATAAAGTGAAGAAGCCGCGTCAATTTATTTTAAAGCGTTCCCAACGATATTTGGCCCAATAATAAGCATCTATTATCGACAATGCGTATATAAAAATACCTCCCGCAAGCTTTCCCACCATAGAGATATGTGACCCTGCAAGGTTAAAGGTAATTAGGCCAAGCATGACCATAAAACAAATCATGACCAAGCCTTTAATTGGGGTATTGTTGATGACCTGCCCCATGCTTGGTAGCAAAATGGCAATTAATAACACCGATTTCGGGTTCAAAGGTGGTTTAATTTCATCTGCTTTGATTTTATTTGCGGCTTCATTTTTAGTTTCAGTATTTTTCATTATTCACTCTCTAGCGCCTGGCAGATGGTTATAGTCTGCTTGATTAAACCTTCCACAATACTGCGCTCAATAGGTGTGTCGGCATAAACTGCATTACGCATAATCAAGTATTCACCGCGATCTGCTTGTTTTGCCATGTATGTGAGTCTAACAAACTCGGGCATGATGAGTAGTTCTTTCATTTTTAAATCACTAAATAAGCTTGGTACAAGATGCTCTATAAGAGTTATATTTATTGGCTTGTGAAGGTACTTAATAATGGCATGTTGTGGCCAATTTTTAGGTATTGTTAAATTGCCATCCCATTGCCAAGACGGACTGTAAAACTCGTTATTGGCAGGTCTTACTATTAAATCTAGACTGCCCATTGCAGGCTTATTTGTAACAACCTTAACTAACAACCACAATGGCGGTAGTTTTCGCCAAGCGATGGTATCTTCCACAATATTAAGCGCAATTTTGTAACCGCAATAGTTACCATACAAAACGGGTAGATTAGCCTTATCTTGGCTAATCTGCACTTGTTGCAACAAGTCTAGGCAATCATTAAATACTGTACTTCTAGCTAATAATTTGTGTTTGGCATCGCGCTGGTATTTGCCAAACATCAGCAAACCCAACGCAGCCACCAAAACAATGATTACCGCATTCATTTACTCACCAAACTAATACCCTTTTGGGCGTGGCCATGGCATGGTAAATTGATCCGCACGTTTAACAAATTGATAGCGGCGGAAAACAAACCACAAGGAAGCCAAAATATAGAACGCCATAATGGATAACAAAGTTGCGCCATAACCTAAAAAGGTTGCGAAGTACGTCGCACAACACAGCACCAACAAGGTAATAGCAGGCAATGGATGAAACGGATGAATATAACCACGATGGATGCTACCTAGTGGCCACATTTTTCTAAATTTAAGCATATTGAAAGTCATGAAGGTGTAACCCAACAAACCTGACAATATAGAGAAAGTAATCACTTGATCTAATAAGCCTGTAAACGCAAAGGAAATGGCAATTGGCACTAGGAAGATGATAGAACGATATGGCGTGCGATAGCGCGGATGAATAGCACCAAAAAACACTGGCATGTAGCGATCACGCGCAAGTGAAAACCAAGCACGTGATGCATCGTTAATACAGCCATTAGCCGATGCAATCGCAGCAAAAGCAGTTGCTACAAATAGCATTAACTGTAGTTGGCTACTACCTAACAAAGTTGCCGCATCGTACATTGGTGTGACAGCTTGCCCCAAATATTGCCAAGGCATTAAACCTGTTGCTACAAACCAAGTGATGGTTGCGGCTACCAGTAATGTCATCATGCCACCTAATGTACCTAATGGAATTGCACGCCCTGCCGAGCGCACTTCTTCTGCAGCTTGACAAGTGCCCTCAATACCCAAGTAATACCACATACCAAATTGCAAAGAAGCTATCACCCCTATCCAGCCATATGGCAAATCAGTTAAAAGACCTTGATGTTGCAATACAGCGCCTTGATTCATAGGATCAACCGCAAAAAATAACACGACTAATGCCATAAATGCCAAGAAAGTAATGACTAGGTTGATGGTGAGTGTCATAAATACACCGCGGTAGTTAAGCCAGGCTAAAAACGCCACCGTGAGCACTACGAAAGGCTTGGTATCAAGATCGGCAAAACCCATGACTGCAGCGCCAGATTTCATCAAGTCGCCCACCACCAGCGCATCTGCAGCGCAAAGCATGGTGTACGCCATAACCAAATATAGCCCCACATTAAAAGCCATTAATGGTCCAATAATGTGCTTGGCCTGCGTATATTGCCCGCCTGCTGCTGCCACAGTTGATGTCACTTCAGAGTCAATCATCGCAACACAAGTGTATAACAGACCGATTACCCAGCAAGCAATAAGCGATGCATAGGCGCCACCTTTGCCGACAGTAAAGTTCCAACCCATAAACTCACCAACCAACACGATACCAACGCCCAATGCCCAAATATGAAAAGGGTTAAGCACCTTAAGCATAGCAATACGTTTATTACTAGGTGTTGCTGTTGTCGTAGCCATAATCAACTCTCCCCGTCTAGCGCAACGCCGTGTGCAACTTCATCTTCCGCACCTTCGCGTGAGCTCATTAAGTACTCTTCGTCATATTGCGATGAAATCATAAACGCATCTATCAGCATCCATGCCAGCAAAACGGCTGATATGCTCCAAGCTGCGTAGGTTAAAATATTCCAAAATCCCATGATGTTTCTCCCTAAATTGTGAGCAACTATTGAATCGTTGTCGAATTAATTATCGAATTTTTCTGCAATAACTTCACGATATTGCTTATCTGAAACTTTTAACATGAGCGCAAAATAGCCAACAACCACAATAATGGTGATAATTAACATCATCGGATCGATGGTGTAATCAAAACGGTTATTGATAATGGCAGCAGCGCTATCTGGATTATGGCCAAGCTTAACCCATTGCGCTTGCATCACCTCATTCTGACCTAACGATTCCCAAGTATTAACAACTACTTCGGCCACAGCTGCGGGATCTTCTGCTTTAGCGTCTTCCTTCATCAGCAATGGCAACATCAGACTTGCATAAACCAACACAAGAATTAAAATGCTGTCAAAAACTTGGCCAAACATACCTTGTTTGGGGGGAGTGTAATTTTTACTCATGATGCACTCCTGTTCTGTTGTTTAGCAGCAAGGTTAGCGTCCAAATGTTTAATATCTAAACCATATATATAGTCTTTATCTTCGCGTAAATGCTTAGTCATTGCGAAAACTGAAGCGGTATTAAACACTAAGAGAACTGCACTAGATAGGTACAGCGCAAGTCGAATATTGCTGTCTTCTACAATATTTAAAATGGCGAACAGTACAAATAACACCGTTGCCCACAACAAAATTACATCAAACCATGCCAGCCAACAATCACGCTGATACATGTCATTCATTCGGGTTTTAATATCTTTGTTCATTTCACTCTCCTCATCACTTTTGTAATTTTAATAAACTGCGATGTACTTAATTAATAACAAAAGGAGAGGAGTTCACCAGAACGGTAATTGATTGAAAAAGTGAGGAAAGTGCAAATTGCTAGTCATACTTACAGCCTTAAGTGATAAAACAAACAGGTGTAAAAAGAAAAGGAAGTAGCGCTATAAGTGCAAACAATAATACGGCTAGCATGCAAATGCAAGGGGAGAACCAAACCGAATAGCCAACCTGACTGCATAAGCACCACTTCCTTCAAACTCGACCCAACGTCGAGGGAGATACTTTAAAATAAGACTGAAATTTCTATAAGTTAAAAGTTTGACACCCCTGGTATCCAACTTGTGCCAGCCAGCGGTACTTGAGCCATGGCAGAAGCTTCAATAGTCAATGCCACCAAGTCCTCTGGCTCTAAATTATGCAAGTGCGATTTACCGCAAGCCCGCGCGACCACCTGCGCCTCCATGGTCATCACTGCAATGTAATTCGCCAACCTGTGCCCAGCCTTTACTGGGTCAACGCGCTTCATCAATTCTGGGTTTTGCGTGGTTATGCCTGCTGGGTCTTTACCTTCATGCCAATCGTCGTAAGCACCAGCTGTCGTGCCAAGTTTGTTGTACTCGTCTTCTAAATGTGGGTCGTTATCACCCAGTGCAATCAGTGCCGCCGTGCCAATAGCCACCGCGTCTGCACCCAATGCAATGGCTTTAGCGACATCTGCGCCGTTACGAATACCGCCAGATACAATTAATTGCACACTATTTTTACCATTGCGATACACGCCTAAATCTTGCAGTGCTTTTACCGCAGGCCGAATGGCAGCCAATATTGGCAAACCAACATGCTCAATAAACACTTCTTGTGTGGCCGCAGTACCACCTTGCATACCATCTAGCACCACCACATCTGCCCCAGCCTTCACCGCAAGCGCAACGTCAAAATAAGGGCGAGTCGCGCCAATTTTTACGTAAATTGGTTTTTCCCAATCAGTAATTTCTCGAATCTCTTGGATTTTAATTTCTAAGTCATCTGGCCCAGTCCAATCAGGGTGGCGACAAGATGAGCGCTGATCGATACCTTCTGGCAAGCAACGCATTTTCGCCACGCGCGCGCTGATTTTTTGACCAAGCAACATACCGCCACCGCCTGGCTTAGCACCCTGCCCAATTACTACCTCAATTGCATCGGCTTTGCGTAAATCGTCAGGGTTCATGCCATAACGCGAAGGTAAATATTGATACACCAAGGTTTTAGATTGCCCGCGCTCTTCTGGCGTCATACCGCCATCGCCTGTAGTTGTGCTGGTACCAACCGCCGTCGCACCGCGACCTAACGCCTCTTTAGCTGGCCCAGAAAGCGCGCCAAAGCTCATACCAGCAATAGTGACGACTGTTTTGAGATGAATTGGGTTTTTTGCATATCGTGTGCCAAGCACCACATCGGTACCACATTTTTCACGGTAACCCTCAAGCGGGTAGCGGCTGACAGACGCCCCCAAAAAAAGCAAATCATCAAAATGAGGTAACTTGCGTTTAGCACCCCCACCACGAATATCATAAATGCCTGTAGCCGCCGCACGGCGTATTTCTGACAGCGTATATTCATCAAAAGTGGCTGAATAACGTGGCTTAGTTTGAGGGATATGCGTTTGCAGTGTTTTATTAGAATTATCAGACATAATTAGTAAGCTCCTGCGTTATCTACATGGAAGTGGTAAAGCGTGCGCGCAGAACCATATTGGGTAAAACTCTCTGGCTTTAGATCTGCGTGACCAGATTTAGCCAATAAATCAGTGAGGGTTTTTTTGCTCTCAGCATCCATGGTTTTTACTTCACAATCGGCGCCCAAACTTTTAACTTTGCCGCGCACAAAAAGTTTTGCCTCGTAAATCGAGTCACCCAGACCTTCGCCCGCGTCACCTAAAATCACCATATTCCCTGCTTGCGCCATAAAGGCCGAAAAACTGCCAACAGAGCCACCCACCACGATATCCGCGCCTTTCAGCGAGATGCCGCAACGCAAGCCTGCATCACCATCAATCACCAATAAACCGCCATTTGCAGTTGCACCTGCAGCATTAGATGCGAAGCCTTTTACGTGCACCATTCCAGACATCATATTCTCCGCTACTCCGCTACCAGCGCTACCTTCAATGGTTACTTTAGCAATTTGATTCATGCCTGCGGCGTAGTAGCCTGCATGACCTTTAATTGTGATGTGTACGTCAGATTTAAGACCAACCGCAATACTGTGCGCGCCATTTGGATTTTCAATCACGACTGATTTACCATTCAATCCACTAGCATCACCATGTAGAAGCTGGTTTACCTCTCTTAATAGTTTTTTATCTAAATCAAAGTTTAGAGTTTCCATACATACATCTCCTTGGGTGAAGGTTCAAAAACCTTCGCATTTTTAATGTCTGGCAGATGCGCCAATGAACGGAACTCGGAGGCAATTGCCACATAATCGTCATGCTCAGCAATAATAGCGGGCTTACAGCCAAAAGGATCGCGCACTAAAGCCAACTGATTTTTGGTGCCCATCAGCAGCGTAAAAAAACCATCTAATTGGTCAAAACCATGATTTAACGCAGTTTCTAGGTCATCACCTTCGCGCATGCGCCACTCTAAAAAACGGCAAGCTGCTTCAGTATCGTTATCGGTTTCAAACTCAATGCCTTCGTGCTCTAATTTGCGACGCAAACTGTGTGCGTTTGATAACGAACCGTTGTGCACCAGGCACCAATCTTGGCCCGCAGTGAATGGATGCGCGTGTGCTGGCGTAATGGCGGATTCTGTCGCCATACGTGTATGTCCTACTAAATGAGTACCTTTAAAGTTTTTAAAATCGTAGCGGTCTGCTACTTGAGCAGGGGTACCAACGTCTTTGTAAATATCCATTAACTGGCCAATTGATAACAAATGCAGTTGCGGGTAATTTGTTTTTAACCATGCCTTAACCTGCACGGGTGCTAGCGTTGTTGTCATGACAGCATGATTAGTTTTAGGCTCAAATTTAGCTTTGCTGTTGAGTGATTTTTCAAAGTCTGCTGATAACGCTTTCCAATTAAAATCTTGCTCGCCAGCATACAAGCTGAACTTTCTTGCATCATTCGCCACTGGCGCACTAAACATGGCCAAACCCGCAGAATCTGGGCCGCGTTCAGTCATGCCGATGAGCATTGGCAACATGAGTTCACCAATCGAATCTCGCATTTTCGGATTTCTAACCAATAAACCTACAATTCCACACATAATTAAATCCTTATAAAATACATTAATTTATAAATAACTATTTGTTTTTATTAGAAAAACTCTACATATCGCTTTATTTCCCAATCAGAAACATGCCGCATATATTCAATCCACTCAGCACGCTTCAACATTAAGAATTCGCTGCTCAAACCATCGCCCAGCGCTTCACGAATCACTTTGTCATCTTCAAATGCGTCCAATGCTAAATTCAAGTTTTGTGGCAATATGCCAATTTTTTTATCTTTCAACTGCTTGACTGAATAATCATATAAATTATCGCCATTACCTTCGCCAGGATGCAGCTCGCGTTTAACACCATCCAACCCTGCCGCAATTACCGCAGCCGTCACCAAATAAGGGTTGCAACCGCCATCAGGTAAGCGCAGCTCCAACCTGCCGTATGGAATTCGTACCATGGTGGAGCGATTATTATTGCCGTACGAAATATAGGCTGGCGCCCAAGTAGCACCTGTGAGTGATTGACCAACTACTAAGCGTTTATACGAATTGACAGTAGGCGCAGCTAGCGCGCAAATAGCAGGCGCATGCGTGAGCAAACCGCCCAAAAAGTGATAGGCTAGTTTAGATAAACCGTGCCCCGTTTTATCAGAATCATCTTGAAACAGTGTTTTTTTGCCGTCGCCAATCGACATGTGCATGTGCATGCCATTACCAGGGCGATTGCTAAAGGGTTTTGGCATCAGCGAGCAAATCATGCCATGCGCGTTAGCAATCTCGCTGGCGGCCATTTTAAACATAATAAAATCGTCTGCGCTTTTTAAGCAATCGGCATAGGTATAGTTAATTTCAAACTGGCCATTAGCATCTTCATGGTCAATTTGATACACGTCTAAACCAGCAGCAATGAGTGATTCTGTAAGCTCTTCAAGAAATGCTGATTGGCGCGTAATGCCTTTGTAGTCGTAGCAAGGTTTGGCAAGCGTATCGGTATCGTCCATAGGATGAATCGCGCCGTTTTCATCGCGGTGTAGCAGTGAAAATTCAGGTTCTAATCCCGTGTAAAGCGTCCAACCATTTTTAGCTAAGCGTGCAATTTGTTTCTTCAGCACGACACGGGAGTCATATTCATAAGGCTTGCCGTTCACATGGCCATCGCACACAATGCGCGCGTAGCCTGGTTGCCAAGGAATTAAACTCAATGTAGCCAGCTCGCCCACTGCCATATAATCTGGGCCGTTTGGCGCAATGCCCATACCCCAAATAGCACCGCCTGCAAAGCCCGCACCCGCGGTTAAAATATCATTTAAATGTGCAGCTGGAACCGATTTAACTTTTGCCACACCGTGAACATCCACAAATTGCGCTAGCACGTATTTAACGCTGTTATCTTTTAAAAATTTCTTTGCTTCACTTAATGTTTTCATTTTTCGCCCCCCTAAAATTCTAATTTAAAGCAGTACTTTTAAATCTATCGCGTACCATCATCTATTTCAACCATTTAACTCCTGCGTAATTTCATCTATAACATGCTGCATATATTTACCATAAGTACCGTCACACCACAGTCTGTAAACAGACTCATTATTGATCCTTTGCCTTAACACGGTTGCCGAAATACCAGCTACTTGCGTCATTACCAGCGCATTTTCAGGTAATGCAGACTCACGCAAATCGAGCGCGCAAAGTTCTGATAGCAAATTAAAAACTCCCACACCAGCCAATAGATAAGAGGCATCCGCGTGAGGGACCTTGTAAACGCCTACCGCTCTTTTATTGTCTGCAACTAATTTTTTGCAGGTTTTCCCGCCCTCTTGATCTTCAATTAAAAACTCACTACCGCCCAAACGCATCACCAAAGTTTGGTCATTTTTCACCCAACAATTTGCATCTTTTGGAATAACTACAGCATGGCTAGCCAACCATTTGGCAGCTTGCGGGCCTTTTACACCGTAACGCGCTAGTGTACTTACATCAGTGATGCGCAAGGTTTGCATTAAACTTCCTTTCGACTCTGAAAAAATGGCGTTTCTACCACCGTCGCCTCAACAAGTGAGCCATTATCAGTACGTATTTTAAATTTTGCGCCAATATCTTTTTGGTAGGGTTTTACATAAGCCAAACCAATGACTTGCCCCACCGTTTGGCTAAAACCGATACTAGTCACGCGGCCATTAATCGCATTGCCATCGATCACTAAATTACATTCTAGTGGCATTTCACCTTTAAAATCAGCAGCTAAGGTAAATGCTACAAGTTGTTTATTAGTAGGACGTTTACTAATAATGGCTAAACTTCTTTGGCCTATAAAATAGGGCTTATCCATCTTAATCGCCCAATCTGCACCCATTTCATAAGGATTGGTCAAGCCATCGGTATCGATGCCAGGCATGGCATGACCCATTTCAAGCCTTAATAAGCGTTGTGTATCGCTACCAAATGCGCGGATGCCATACTGCTTACCTGCGTTTAACAATGCCTCCCACACTTGTGGTACTTGATCCATTGGGCTATGTAGCTCATACGCCATATCAGACACGAATGAGGCACGAATAATTTTTGTTGGTATGTTGTCTACCAATGTTTCGCGCACATGGCCTAGCGGAAATGACTTGGGTGATAAATCACAATCAGTTAATTTCGCTAAAATCTCCTGTGCTGTGGGACCTGCAAGATTAATCGCACCAAACGCGCCAGTTACATTCACCAGCCCAATATTCAACTGCCACATTTGTTGGCAACGTTGCATTTCGCGGTACACTGCAACAGCATTGGTCGTGCCAATCGACAAATAGAACAAATCATCTGCCAAGCGGCTTGCAACGCCGTCATCTACCACCACACCCGCTTCGTCTAGCAGCAAGGTATAGCGCCAGGTACCATGTTTTTGGTTAGCGTATTTACCCGTAAAAAAGTGTTCAAGAAACTGTGCCGCATCTGGCCCATGAACTTCAATTTTTCCTAGCGAACTGCCATCGATAATACCCGCCGCAGTGCGTACAGCTTTTGCCTCTGCTTGAATCGCCTCTTCTTTAGTTTGGCCGCTTTGCAAGTAATAGGCAGCGCGTTTCCAAGCGCCAATATCGGTAAATACAGCACCATTTGCAGCATGCCAGTCATGCAAGGATGTTAAGCGATGCGGATGATAACCACGCCCGCCTAGATGACCCATAGGTGTTGGATGGAAAAATGGTCGCGATGTAGTAGTTCCAATTTTTTCAACGGGCAGGCCACGAATTTTTGCCAAAATGCGGATCGCATTCATGTTCGAATGCTTGCCTTGACTGGGACCCATACCCACCGTAGTAAAGCGCTTCATCAGTTCAATATTATCGAAGCCTTCTTTTGCTGCATTTTCAAAATCTTTAATCTGAATATCTTCGTCAAAATCGACAAAGTTTTTACCTTTTGGATGGGGAATCATTGGGTAGAAATGACTTGGGCAGTCATGATTTAAAGAATCGCCACCATGCTTCTCTAGGTTGGTTTTTGTTGATGATTTACCTAAATAATTAAGCACATCATTGGCCGCACGTTCGCCGTCACGCATACGCTGATCTAATTCAAAAATGCCATTCACTTTGCCCGCAGCAAAAATGCCATCAGGCAAGCGACTTGGCACGAATTGCTGAACATCGTGACTAAACCGCATGCCCGCACCCGCTTGATACAACAAGGCGCCAGCTGGCGCCCAGCCTGCGCTCATGCTTATGCCGTCGCATTCAATCGTAAATTGATTATCAGTTAACGCGACATTATTTTTCTCATCATAAGCACAAATAATTGCGCCACGTACTCTCGATTTGTCAGAAGTCGCGAGCGCCTCATACACGCAATATCCTGCATAAATTTTAACGCCGCGCTTGGCAAGCTCTACCGCATGCAAACCACCGTTGCCGCCAGAACGCAAGTCAACAACTGCTAAAACTTCACTGCCCGCTCCTAACAAATCGAGAGCAACCCGATACCCATAGTCATTCGCGGTAAATACAATGCCTTTATTGCAAGCCTTAACACCGTAGCGATAAATCAGGCGTTGTGTAGCCGAACCCAACATGACACCTGGCAAATCATTGTATCTAAACACAGGTGGCTGCTCAAACGCGCCACTAGCCACGATAACCGCTTTTGCGCGAACCTTGGTAATGCCACTCGCTTCTACGATTGGAACGAGATGATCTGGATAATAACCTGCCGCATAAGCACCTCCGCGCACCGTAATACTGGGTTGATCGGATATTTTATTGAGTAAATCTTCTAAGCATTCTGATGATACTTGATGTCCACCACGGTCGTAACTTAAGCTGCCACCAATATGACGATTTTCATCGACAATCGTCACTTCCAAACCTGCTTTAGCCGCAACATAAGCCGCGCTTAGACCAGTTGGACCAGCGCCAATAATGAGCAGATCGCAATGCGCATGCAGTTTGCGTTTTAAAATACGCGGATAATCAAAATTAACAATGCCAAGTCCAGCAGCTTTACGTATCATGCGCTCCCAAAACGGGAACAACCTGCGCGGCGTATGAAACGCTTTATAGTAAAAACCCACTGGTAATAGCGGTGAAATTGAGTCCACATAGCTATTTTTATCTTTTTTAACGCCGCCAATGGTGTTCACCGCAAAAAGCTTCATGCCTTCCTTCACTTCCACCACATCCGCACGGATATTAGTGTCTGTGCCATCGGTCATTAAAATATTCACGTCGTGATTCGCTAAACTCAGCACGCCACGCGGACGATGATATTTAAAACTACGACCCAATACTTTTTGGCCAGCTGCCCACAACGCGCTGGTAATGGTATCACCCTCAAATGCTATAAACGCTTCGTCCTCAAACGTAAAATTGATTTCTTTGGTACGGTTTATCCATTCGCCAGCTTTGTAAGGATTACGCAAACTCATTTGCTTTTCTCTGTAGGCTTATGCTCATCTGCAAGCAAATAAGTGCGCGTAACTCGGTCAGTCAGCGTATTCCGTTCAGCGATAAACCATGTGCCACTTGGCGAGT
This sequence comes from Methylotenera sp., assembly GCA_031381645.1. Lineage (GTDB taxonomy): Bacteria > Pseudomonadota > Gammaproteobacteria > Burkholderiales > Methylophilaceae > Methylotenera_A. The sequence goes on along the minus strand of JANMYB010000062.1, from coordinate 6,269 downwards.
GATACCACCACTCTTTCTTGTCGCTAGGCGCGCCTTGGCGGTTGTGCACATATGCCGCCCATTCCGCATCACTACAGGTGTTTTGGTCTGGCACGAGCCGGTATTCGCCACCGAAAATAAACTCACTTAAGGGACGCGTTCCATTCACTGGGCAAGTGAGTAATTTCATATTAGTGACCGACCGAAGCCGCACCTTTTTCGCCCGTCAGTTCGTAATCTTCAAAGCGTGATAATCTAAATGTATGGATTAAATCGGGCGCACGGTCGTTTGCAATGGTTTCCGCCATGGTTTTTCCGCTAATTGGCGTAGCTTTAAAACCCCAGGTTCCCCAACCAGCATCCAAGTAAAAGCCTTCAATCGGTGTTTTGCCCATAATCGGCGCAAAATCAGGTGTCATGTCGGCCATGCCTGCCCATTGACGCACCACTTTTACGTTCGATAAAAACGGAAACATATCTAGCATGTGTGAAGTTAAACCTTCCACGAAATCTAACGTAGAGCGCGTAGAATGGACTTCGTAAGGGTCTAACGAAGAGCCCATCACAAGCTCGCCGCGTGAGGATTGGCTTATATAAACGTGCAAGCTACCTGACACTAAAATCGTATCCAGCCAAGGCTTCATTGGCTCGGTAACACACGCCTGCAACGGGTGGATCACAATAGGTGTTTCTAAACCCACCATTTCCGTAATACGTGGCGTAAAACCTGCCACAGCGGATAACACTTGCTTGGTTTCAATGTAGCCTTTATTAGTTTTTACGCCACACACTTTACCGTTTTTGACATCTATGCTTTGTACTTCTGTATTTTGATAAATCTCAGCGCCATAGCTATCAGCACCCCGCGCATAGCCCCAAGCGACTCCATCATGACGTGCTACAGATCCAGGTGCATGAAACAACGCACCTAAAATTGGCGCTTGCCCACTACAACTTAAATCTAATTGTGGACAAGCTTTGGCTATTTCATCTGGTCCTACCACGCGACTTTCAACACCTACGTGTTTGTTCACTTCAGCACGCCAACGCATGGTACGCATGGCAGATTCAGTGTGCGCCAATGTGAAGTGACCGCGTGTGGAGTAGAATAAATTGAGGTCTAGCTCTTCGGACAGGCCTTCATAAATCTTAACGCTGGCGTCATAAAAATTGACCCCTTCAGGCGTCAAATAATTAGAGCGCACAATGGTTGTATTACGACCAGTATTACCACCGCCAATATAACCTTTTTCAAGCACTGCCACATTAGTAATACCATGGTCTTTAGCTAAATAGTAAGCAGCTGCCAAGCCATGCCCTCCGCCGCCAATAATCACGACATCATATGATTTTTTTGGCGTTTCTAGCGATCTAAAAAAGCGTGGTGCTGGGTGCTCTTTTTTTAACGCGTATTTAAGTAATCTAAACGGCATTGCTTACCTTAATCAACCATATTATTTACTAGACTAATCAATAAAATATTAGTTTCTAGCTAAATTAACTTTATTAATCTGTGTGAAACAAACTTAACAGCATTTAGCCATGCGTCAGGTATCGTGTCAATAGTTTTATGAAACTTTTTTTCTTTGGATGAAACTATCGAAACAAAACTTATGTTTAAAATTTTATACATAAACCGCCTACGCACTTATAATATTCAACTAATTAGAATGTTCGGGAGTAAATATGGTCGCGAAACTAGAGATTGAGCCGCAAAAAGCAGATAGCCTAAACAAAGCACTGTCCAGACAATCTTTAAGCCGACATTTGGGTAGTACTATTCGGCAATTACGTTTAGATCACAACCTAACGATTGCGGCGGTTTCCGAACGTGCAGGCATTAGCCGCGGCATGCTGAGTAAAATTGAAAATAGCTTGGCTGCCACCAGCCTAGAAACTTTAGAACAACTTGCAAATGCGCTTGGTGTAACCTTAGCCAAACTATTTCAAAATTATAACTTACCTCGCGGTGCGGCACAGCTGGTTAAGAGCGGCGAAGGCATGGAAGTTGTCAGACGCGGCACAAGTGTAGGGCATACCTATCAATTACTGGCTTATGACCAAGGCCCACATAAAACATTTGAGCCATTTTTGATCTCGCTAGAGGATTCGCTTGAACAGTTTCCTGCGTTTGAGCACCCTGGCACCGAATTTATTCACATGTTAGAAGGTACGCTGGAATACCGCGTGGGCGAAGAAACGTTTGTGCTCAATAGTGGCGATTCGCTGACGTTTCGCGGCGAAATTCCACATCGACCAGAAAATCTAATCAAAACGCCGATTAAATTTTTAGCGATTATTCATTACGATTCGCCTATTCAAGAGCAAGCTGAAGAGTAATAATGGAAAAAATTTTATACGATGTTGCGAATCAAGCCGATATTGCAGACTTGGTTAATCTGTTAGCGATTTTATTCGGCATAGAAAAAGATTTTAGCGCTGACTTTTCCAAACAGCAAAAAGGTCTTGAGCTACTAGTTAAAAATAGTGCAACAGCAACTATACAAGTTGCTCGTAATCCTGCAGGCAAAGCTATTGGCATGGTCACTGCGCAATTGGTGATTTCCACTGCTCAAGGCGCAGCATCAATATGGGTTGAGGATATGGTGATTGAAGCAGCCTATAGAAAATATGGCATAGGTAAGCAACTGCTTCAAAACACGCTAGCTTGGGCAAAAAACAAAGGTGCAACTCGAGCTCAATTACTGGTAGATACGGCCAATACCGAAGCTTTAGGTTATTACCAACACCTACACTGGGAAGCGACTCAACTACAAGCCCGCAGAATGTTTTTATAAGGCTATTATGCACAAATTACTGCTTTTGGACGATTGTTTTGCTTCTCATGAATTCCCAGCCAGCCAGCGTTAAAATATGGACTAATAATTTCCATCTTGAGACCAGGTACTCAGAAATCATAGGCTTACGGTGAGCCGGTCTTAAATTTCTACGCCAAGAAAGCACTCAAAAACTGGAGATTATCTTTATTTTTTATACAATTATGAAACATATTGAAATGTGCTGAAACAAGGTGATGGAGGCGCGAACCAGAGTCGAACTGGTCTAAACGGCTTTGCAGGCCGCGGCATAACCGCTTTGCTATCGCGCCACTTAAGACTAAACTAAAACGGCGAAAGCATGATTGCATTCGCCGTTGCGTACTTTAAACTAGATTCGTTAAAGTAAAGATAATGGAGCGGGAAACGAGGCTCGAACTCGCGACCTCAACCTTGGCAAGGTTGCGCTCTACCAGCTGAGCTATTCCCGCGTTAAGAAGCGAGCATTTTAGCGATTTTCACGCTACTGTCAAGACTAAAGTGACGCGCAAAGCCCTTATTTACGCTTATTTATTTGCCTTTTATTTGCGGCCAAGCCAGCTTTACATAGTAAGCCATTGATAGCAATGTTAAAAATGCAGCAATAACAATTAATACTTGTCCAACAATTTGGGTTTTAAATGTTCCCAAGCTGCCTAACTGAATATTATCCCAATACAATAAAAACAAAATCGCCAGCATTTGCGCGGCAGTTTTAACCTTGCCTATCATGGCCACCGCAACGTTACTACCTTGCCCTTCGCCCGCCATCCATTCGCGTAGCGCGCTCACGGCAATTTCACGGCCAATAATAATCAGGGAGACTATCGCGCCTATGCGCCCAAATTCTACCAGCACAATCAGCGCTGCAGCCACCATCAGCTTATCTGCCACTGGGTCTAAAAATGCGCCAAACGCCGAGGTTTGCTGCCAACGCCGCGCCAAATAACCATCTAGCCAATCGGTAAAAGCCGCAATCGCAAATACTGCCGTGGTAAAAACATTCACCGCATGCGAAGGCATGGCACCTAATGTACGCAGGTTTTCTGGCCAATAAAACGCACCCACGAAAATAGGGATCAGCAAAATACGCAGCCAAGTGAGCATGGTAGGAATATTCAACTTCATTTAATGAAACTCTCCATAGATTTTTTCGGCCAAACTTTTGCTCACGCCTTCCACTTGCGCAAGTTCGTCCATACTAGCATTTTTCACCCCATCTAATCCACCAAAGCGCGTCAGCAGCGCTTTGCGGCGTTTTGCCCCGATTCCTGCAATATCCTCCAAACTCGAGGTAATACGTGCTTTGGCGCGCTTAGCGCGATGTCCTGTGATGGCAAATCGGTGTGCTTCATCGCGTATTTGTTGTAGCAAATGCAAGCCTATATTATCTGTCGGCAAGTTCAACATTTCTCCCGTGTCGCCGAAAATCATGGTTTCCAAGCCTGGTTTGCGGTCTTCGCCTTTGGCAATGCCGATAAGCAAAATATCCTCCAGACCTACTTCCTGCATCACTTCTATCGCCACACCAAGCTGGCCTTTGCCGCCGTCGATAAACACCAAATCAGGACGCTTACCCTCTCCTGCCGCCACTTTTTTATAGCGTCGGGTTAGCACATCGCGCATTGCCGCATAATCGTCGCCAGGCGTAATGCCTGTGATGTTATAGCGCCGATATTCACCATTTTGTAAATCACCTTTATCGAAGACTACGCAGCTCGCCACCGTCGCCTCGCCCATTGTGTGGCTAATGTCAAAGCATTCAAAGCGCTCAATATTTTCAGGCAAATGCAGCGCCTCGCGCAGTGCCAATAACCGCGCCGCTTGATTACTCGATGTTTGCTGTTGCTGCGTTAATGCCAGCTCTGCATTGGTTTGTGCCATTTTTAGCCAAACTTTTTTATCGCCGATAGTATTGGTCTGAATGCGCACTTTTCTGTTCGCTTGCTCACTCAGCGCTTGCTCGAAATCTTTGGCATCAAACTCCACGCCGCACACAATTAACGGCGGCGTATTTTGCGCCACGTAATGCTGCGTTAAAAACGCTTCCATCATTTCCACCAATTCTGCGTCTTGACTGTTTTTAGGAAAGTAACTTTTATCACCCAAATGTCGCCCACCGCGTATCATCACCAAATTGATGCAATGACCTCCGTTATTGCTTGCTAGCGCGATTATGTCAGCGTCATTTACACTGAAATCACTCACGAATTGCCTAGCTTGCACTTGGCGTAACGCCTGCATGCGGTCACGGAACACCGTCGCCATTTCATATTCCTGATTTGCCGCCGCCGTGTTCATTTTGTCGCCCAAGGCATTCATCACCTCATTGGTTTTACCATTTAAAAACAGCGCCGCCATAGTCACATCGTTAGCGTAATTTTCGGGCGAAATATAATCAACACAAGGCGCGGTGCAACGCTCAATCTGGTATTGCAAACAAGGCCGTGAGCGATTTGCAAACACGGTATTCTCACAAGTACGTAACTTGAATACTTTTTGCAGCAACTGAATACTTTCTCGCACCGCCGTTGTATTGGGAAAAGGTCCAAAATACTGATGCTGCTTCTTTTGCACACCGCGGTGAAATGCCAAGCGTGGGAATTCATCGTTCGTCAGCGTGATGTACGGGTACGATTTATCATCTCGAAACAACACGTTATAACGCGGCATCAAACCTTTAATCAGATTATTTTCCAGCAACAAAGCCTCTGCCTCGTTGTGGGTCACCGTAGTCTCTATTTTGGTGATGTTACTCACCATCATGCGCGTGCGCGGGCTAGGCAAGTTTTTGTTGAAATAGCTTGAAACGCGCTTTTTTAAATCCTTCGCCTTGCCCACATAAATCACCGTGTCTTCGGCGTTGATCATGCGATACACGCCAGGTAGGTTAGGCAGGCTTTTTAAGATGGGCTTTGAGTCGAACATAACTTCATAGTTTAAACGTACAATCAAACTGGAATGGATATATAGCTCAGATAATTAAACCCCAAGTATAGAAACCAAATCAAAGATAGTATAGAACAAACTGCATATAAGTCATGAAGCGGCGATTGCAGTTTACGTGCTAATTTACCTATAAAATCACTGAGCTGATGCGTAGCATTATAGTGAGTTATGTTGTAGCAAAATCTCCACAACAAACCTAGTAAAGCTGATATTCCACATAGTAAAAATAAATATTTTAAATTTTTCACTTCAGATAAATTGGCTGCTTGAAGTAGTATGTAACCGCATGCAATTAACTCTACTGAAACAACAAAATATGTAAGCTTCTGCACTAACTCCAAAGAAAACTGCCTTGCAGAGAATATTTGCTCTCTATATTGCAATTCTTCATTATGATTTAAGTCATTACTCATTCAACAAACTCCCTTCTATATCTATATTTTATAACAACCCCACATTCGTCATTCCCGCGTAGGCGGGAATCCATTGGCTTTTTTAAAATAGATTCCCGCCTACGCGGGAATG
>JANMYB010000026.1:0-22186 GCA_031381645.1 Methylotenera sp. | reverse complement strand
TTTGGCGCTAAGCCATTATTTGAAAACGTTTCTGTCAAATTTGGCGATGGCAATCGCTACGGCCTAATCGGCGCTAATGGCTGCGGGAAATCCACCTACATGAAAATTTTAGCGGGCACGCTAGAGCCTACCGCTGGCAATATTTCGCTAGATAATCACGAGCGCATGGCGTTTTTGCACCAAGATCAATTTGCCTATGAAGACCAAAGAGTTTTAGATGTGGTGATGATGGGCCATGAGGAGATGTGGAAGGCCATGCAAGAGCGTGATGCGATTTATGCCAACTTAGAAGCCACCGAAGACGATTACATGCACGCAGCCGAACTGGAACACGTGTTCGCCGAATTTGATGGCTACACAGCCGAAGCGCGTGCAGGTGAGTTATTGCTAGGCGTTGGTATCCCCATTGAGCAACACGATGGACTCATGTCAGCCGTCGCGCCAGGCTGGAAATTGCGCGTGTTGCTAGTGCAAGCGCTGTTTGCCAACCCTGATGTTTTGCTTCTAGATGAGCCGACGAATAACTTGGATATCAACACCATTCGCTGGTTAGAAGACGTGCTGAATAACCGCGATTGCACCATGATTATTATTTCGCATGACCGCCACTTTCTAAACCAAGTGTGTACACATACTTGCGATATGGATTACGGCAAGCTCACGGTTTACCCAGGCAATTATGACGATTATATGGAAGCTTCGATAGCTGCTAGAAATCAGCAAGCCAAAGACAACGCTAAAGCCAAACAGCAAGTGGCTGATTTACAAGACTTTGTGCGCCGCTTTTCAGCCAATGCCTCTAAAGCCAAACAAGCCACTAGCCGTGCCAAGCAAATCGATAAAATTAAAATTGAAGTATTTAAACCTTCCAGTCGTCAATATCCGTTTATTCGCTTTGAATATGACGAGCGCGAAAAACTGCACCGCAACGCGGTCGAGCTGAAAAAACTCAGCCACGGCTTCGATAAAATATTGTTTAACAATGTGGAGCTGATGTTTGAAGCAGGCGAAAAAGTAGCGATTTTGGGCGAAAATGGCGTCGGAAAAACCACGTTTTTGCGCTGCCTAGCACGCGATTTAAAACCAAAACACGGCGAAGTAAAATGGACTGACAAGGCCACTATTGGCTACTTCGCGCAAGATCACGAATACGAATTTGAACAAGGCGAAGATTTGTTTGAATGGATGACACTGCAAAGACAAGCTGGCGACGATGACCAAGTTGTGCGTAGCATGCTTGGCCGCTTATTGTTTGGCGGTGAAGATACCAAAAAATCCGTCAAAGTGCTCTCTGGCGGCGAAAAAGGCCGTATGCTGTATGGCAAACTCATGCTCGCCAAAACCAATGTGTTGCTCATGGACGAACCCACCAACCACATGGATATGGAATCGATTGAAGCGCTGAATACCGCGCTAGATAAATACAAAGGGACTTTATTCTTTGTGAGCCACGACCGCGAATTTGTCAGCTCCATCGCCACGCGGATATTAGAAATAAAATCTGATGGCATCATTGATTACACTGGCAATTATGAGGATTACTTAGCAAGTCAGGGTGTAGAGTAAACTGGGCCATTAGGATATAAAAGTAACTAAAATTGCATATCATGCAGACCGCATGGATATTGGCTCCCAGAGCATTTATTTTTAATTATTTTAGGCGCAATTTGATGTAATTCGGAAAGGTGGCAGAGTGGTTGAATGTACCTGACTCGAAATCAGGCGTAGGTGAATAGCCTATCGAGGGTTCGAATCCCTCCCTTTCCGCCAAATAAAAAAGCCGCTTTTCAGCGGCTTTTTTATTACTCTTTCAACGAACGTTTACGCTCATGCTCCAGCAAGTAACGTTTACGAATTCGAATGGTTTTTGGTGTAATTTCAACCAATTCATCATCGTCAATAAATTCAACAGCACTTTCTAAAGTCAGCGCAATTGGCGTAATTAAACGCACTGCTTCGTCTGTACCCGAAGAACGTACGTTGGTGAGTTGCTTGCCTTTAATCGGGTTTACAATCAAATCATTATCGCGACTGTGAATACCAATCACCATGCCTTCGTACAATTTATCACCTGGCACGGCAAACATTTTGCCGCGATCTTGCAATTTCCACAGTGCATAAGCCACCGCTTCACCATGCTCGGCAGAAATCAGTACACCATTGCGACGGCCTGGCATGTCGGGTTTGACTGGCGCGTATTCATCAAAAATATGCGCCATCAAACCTGTGCCGCGTGTCATGGTTAAAAACTCACCTTGAAAGCCAATTAAACCGCGGGCGGGAATTTTATATTCCAAACGCGTACGGCCATTGCCGTCCGATTCCATATTTTGCATTTCACCACGGCGGCGGCCTAGTTCTTCCATCACCACGCCTTGATTATCATCTTCTAAATCCACCGTTAAAATTTCGTATGGCTCACATTTTTCGCCATTAATTTCGCGGAAAACAACGCGTGGCTTACCCACCGCCATCTCAAAACCTTCGCGACGCATATTCTCTAGCAAAATAGTCAAATGCAGCTCACCACGGCCAGAAACACGGAATATATCGGTATCGTCAGTTTCCTCCACTTTTAGCGCGACATTTACTAGCAGCTCTTTGGTCAAACGATCACGAATTTGGCGGCTGGTGACAAATTTGCCTTCAGTGCCCGCCAAAGGTGATGTGTTCACCATAAAATCCATGGTTAAGGTGGGCTCATCTACACCTAAATGCGGCAAACCTTTTGGACTCTCACGATCGCAAATGGTAAAGCCAATGCCAATGTCATCTAGGCCAGAAATAATCACAATGTCGCCTGCTTCAGCTTCTTCCACAGGCACGCGCTCTAAGCCTTGAAATCCTAACACTTGGTTAATTTTACCTACCGCAATTTGCTTGTCTTCGTTCATCACTGCAACGGCTTGGCCAGTTTTAACTTTACCGTTGCGCACACGCCCAACGCCAAGTCTGCCTGTGTAAGTGGAGTAATCTAGCGCTGATATTTGCAATTGCAATGGCGCATTTGGATCGCCCACTGGCGGCTCGACGTGCTTAATAATCGTTTCAAACAGCGCGCGCATGTTGTCAGATGGCGTTTTCATATCTAACATGGCATAGCCATTAATAGCGGAAGCGTACACCACAGGAAAATCTAATTGCTCATCGGTTGCGCCTAAATTAGCAAACAAATCAAAAGTATGGTTAATCACCCAATCGCAACGCGCACCTGGGCGATCCACCTTATTAATCACCACGATTGGCTTTAAACCAAGTGCCAGTGCTTTTTTGGTGACGAATCTAGTTTGTGGCATTGGGCCTTCAACCGCATCGACTAACAATACCACGCCATCCACCATGCCTAATACGCGCTCTACTTCGCCACCGAAGTCGGCATGGCCTGGCGTATCCACAATATTAATATGCGTGCCTTCAAAATCCACCGCCGTATTTTTGGCCAAAATGGTAATGCCGCGCTCTTTTTCGAGGTCGTTACTATCCATCACACGCTCGGTCACTACTTGATATGAAGCAAACGTACCTGATTGCTGTAAAAGCTTATCCACCATGGTGGTTTTGCCGTGGTCAACGTGGGCGATAATTGCGACATTGCGCAAGTTGCGAGAATTTGGAGTTGTGGACATGTGAACTGCCATATGTTTGAAAGGGCGAGAGTTTACCACAACTCAATGCAATAAACCTTTGACAAAATGTAATAAATGCCTATAATGCGCGCAAGTTAAAACTTTATTGAAGTTTTAGATTCATTGCCCTGACCCTCTGTTGCTCGTGAAATGTTGTAGCAACTATTCTTTAGATTATTGATTAATCTATCTTTTACTGGTTAGCGGCTATGCCCGTGCGCTGGTAAAAAGCATTCTAAATAATTTGCTTTTCGCGTTTTATGTTGATTTTTTATATGATTAACACCATATACTCAACTCTTAATGTGCTTGCTTGCGCCCTTTTGTTACTTATAGAAAGGGACATACTTTGTCTTTTGAATTATTAAATCTTGATCCTGCCTTACTTCGTGCAATAGAAGAATCTGGCTACACCACCCCAACCGCTATTCAAGCGCAAGCAATACCTGTGATTACCGCAGGTAACGACTTGATGGCCAGCGCCCAAACAGGCACTGGTAAAACCGCAGCATTTATGTTGCCTGCTTTAAACTTGCTCGCCACACCACACGCGCTTAAAAGCCGCGGCCCACGTATTTTGGTACTTGTGCCAACACGTGAACTTGCAGCTCAAGTCAACGAAGCGGCGCGCAAATACGGTAAATTCATCCGCGCACGCACAGTCAGTATCGTTGGCGGCATGCCTTATCCATTACAAAACAAATTGTTATCGCAACCATTAGATATTTTGGTAGCTACGCCAGGTCGTTTACTAGACCACATGGAGCGCGGCCGCATTGATTTGTCGCGCTTGCAAATGTTGATTTTAGACGAAGCCGATAGAATGTTAGACATGGGCTTTTTGCCCGATGTTGAGCGCATTTGCAGCCAATTAACGGCTGAGCGTCAAACGTTGTTATTCTCTGCCACTTTAGATGGCGACATTGCGCGTATCGCCAAACAAATCTTGAAAAATCCAAAGACTATTCAAGTGGCTGGGCAAAAAGAAAAACACGCCAATATTGAGCAACGTTTGCACTATGTGGATGACATGACGCACAAAAACAAATTGCTTGAACATTTGTTAATAGCGCCAGACATGAATCAAGCCATTATTTTTACTAGCACCAAGCGTCATGCCGATTTATTAGCCGAAGATTTATACGCAGCAGGTCACAAAACGGCCGCTTTACATGGTGATATGACACAAGGCGCGCGCAACCGCACACTGACAAAACTGCGTCACGGCGATGTAAAAGTACTAGTAGCAACCGATGTTGCAGCGCGTGGTATTGACGTGCAAGGCATTTCACACGTGATTAATTACGATTTACCAAAATTTGCAGAAGATTATGTGCACCGTATCGGTCGTACAGGCCGCGCGGGTGCAAGCGGTATCGCAATTTCGTTTGCATCGAATATGGATAGACATATTTTACGTAAAATTGAACAATTTACTGGCAACCGCATGGAAGCCGCCGTAGTTGAAGGTTTTGAGCCAAAACGCGCATTTAACACAGGTGGTGGCGATGCTCCACGAGGCAATAGGGGTGCGCCTTCTAGAGGTGGTCGTAACGAACGTGCAGCGCATGCACCTGGCGGTCGCGGTGGTTATCAACCGCGCGATAATAATCGCCCAAGCTTTGGCGATCGCATCATGGGTGAAAAACCAGCAGGTGAAAAATCATATGCTCCAAGAAGCGGTGGTTTTAATGACCGCAATAAAGAGCGCACACACGATGGTGCGCGTCCAGCGCGTACTTTCTCAGACAGACCAGCGCGCGACGGTGCACCAAACCGTGAACGCTTTGGCAACAACGAATCTGCTGGTAATCGCCAGCCACGTGAAAGCTCAGGCGAAGTGAATGGCAATAGTCGTAACTATACCAAAGATACTGATATGCAATTTGCGCGCGAATTAAGTAAAGGCTTTGGTGGAAAAAGTAATGGCGACAAAGCTTTTAATGATAGAGGCTCTGCCCCAAAACCATACGCACGTAAGCCAGAAGGTAGTTTTGGCGCTCGTCCTGGCCGTGCTGAAGGCGCTCGTTCTGTACCTCGTTCAGATGCGCCACGTGCTAATACTGGCGAAAAATTTGGCAATCCACGTCCTCAACGTAACAATGACCGCCCAACTACTGGTCGCAGTGGCGGTGACTCTGCACCACGTCGCCCACGCAGTTTTGCTTAATGGAAATGATGACAGAAGCTATACAATTTGATGCACTAGGACTCGCAGCGCCTTTGTTAAAGGCGATTAGCGAGACTGGTTACACCACGCCAACACCAATCCAAGCCCAAGCCATACCATTGGCTTTACAAGGCAAAGATTTAATGGCGGGTGCACAAACGGGTACGGGCAAAACGGCGGCGTTTGCGCTGCCTATTTTGCAAAAACTGCTGCCACTTGCAAGCACCAGCACTTCGCCTGCCAAGCACCCAATACGCGCGTTGGTGTTGACGCCTACACGTGAATTGGCGATTCAGGTGGAAGAAAGCATCAAGGTTTATGCCAAACATACACCGCTAAAAAGCTTAGTGGTATTTGGTGGCGTGGATATTAAAACGCAGACGCCGCATTTAAAAACCGGGATTGAAATTTTAGTGGCCACACCTGGCAGATTATTAGACCATGTTGAGCAAAAAACGCTTAATTTAGGCCAAGTACAGATTTTGGTGTTGGATGAAGCGGATAGAATGCTGGATATGGGCTTTATGCCAGATTTGAAGCGTATTTTGGCTTTACTACCAAAACAACGGCAAAACTTGATGTTTTCAGCCACATTTTCCAATGAAATCAAAAAGTTAGCGGATGACTTTTTAACTAATCCGACATTAATTGAAGTGGCGCGAAGTAATGCTACGGCCGAAAATGTCACGCAAAAAGTATATCTCGTTGAGCAAAGCAAAAAACAAGCGTTGCTGACACAATTGCTCAAGGCAGAAGACAAAAAGCAAGTGATTGTTTTCACTAAAACTAAAATCACTGCCAGCCGATTAAGTCGCGCCTTGCAAAAAGAAGGTATTGCCGCCGAATCGATTCATGGCGATAAATCACAAAAAGAACGTTTAGAAGCACTAGATGCATTCAAGGCTGGCAAAATTATTGCGTTAGTGGCGACAGATGTGGCCGCGCGCGGCTTAGATATTAGTGATTTGCCGATGGTGATTAACTACGAAATTCCTAGTGCGCCAGAAGATTATGTGCATCGTATCGGTCGCACAGGCCGCGCTGGTGCGAGTGGTGTGGCGATTTCTTTAGTGTGTGAAGATGAAGAAAAGTACCTAGCAGAAATTGAAAAGCTAATTAAACGTAGTATTGATAAAGAAAAAGCAGACGTAAAAACAACTGTATCTGGACAAAAACGCTCAGGCGCTGGCCTGCAACTCAATAACCATGCGGCTCGCGAGCATGCTAATAATAATGACGCAATTGACTCAAACCGAGCAAAACATGCTGCCAAGCCACGCCAGCACACGCGAAAACATTCTGCAGACCCTTGGTTTGATAAGCCTTATGAGCCTAGTTTAACTAATGCCGATAGTACAAAAAACTTGTCTGGGATTAATCGCAAGCTGCCAGTAGCGGCTTTGCTGGGTGGTTTAAGAGCCAGCAAATAAATAAGGCTAACAAAGCCCTACTTTTTCAGCCAACTTTCCATTTCCTTCGCTTCAAGCGGTGGTGAGTAAAAGTAACCTTGCACATTTCTGCAGCCGCTAGCAGCCAAAATGTCTGCTTGCAATTGATTTTCTACACCCTCACCTACCAGCTGCAAACTTAGCGCGTCAGCCAGCGCTACAATCGCTTTTACGATGACACGATCTTCCGCACTGTTAACTAAGCCATCTACAAAAGTACGGTCAATTTTTACTTCATCCACCGCCCAGCGTTTAAGGTATAGCAACGATGAATGCCCCATACCAAAATCATCTAGAGAAATACTAAATCCAGCGTCTTTAATTGAGCGCATGTTTTTCTTGACTACGTCGCCTTCTTCTAACAAGGCATGCTCAGTAATTTCAATGCATAGCATCTTAGGCGAAACGCCATATTTAAAAGTGACCGCGTTTAACATTTTAACTAAAGACTCTGTGCGTAAATGACGCGCTGAGATATTGACGGAAATACGTGGCACATCAATCCCTCTATCCAACCAATCGCGCAGTTGCTTACAGGTTTCCTCCATCACAAACTCGCCGATTTGGTTAATCAGCGAGGATTGCTCGGCAATTTTGATAAATTCCAGCGGTGGAATCAACCCACGTTCAGGGTGACGCCATCTTAATAAAACCTCCATGCCAACCAATTTATTTTTTTCATTTTCTACTTGTGGCTGAAACAATACAAAAAATTGCTCCTCTTTAAGGGCATGGCGAATGCCGTTTTCCATATCCAGCCATTGATGCGCGATAAAATTAAGGTTGCTGGTATAGAACTCAAAGTCATTACGGCCGTTTTGTTTTGCGCGGTACATGGCTAAATCGGCATACACCACCAGCGTTTGCGGGTCTATCGTATCATCTGGGTAAACGCTCACACCAATGCTGGTCGTACAATATACCTTTTGTTTTTCAATTTCAAAAGGCGTTGAAAATGCGGCAATAATATCGCGCACTAAACGATGCCCATCTTGTGGTGATGCCCCTTCCATCACCATGACAAATTCATCACCGCCCAGCCTACATAAAATATCTGTTGCACGCGCTTTTTCCGCGATGCGCTTGGTCGCCATTTTTAATAACTGATCCCCCGCTTCGTGCCCAAGTGTGTCGTTAACAAGCTTAAAGTGGTCTAAATCAAAAAATAGCAACAACACTTGCTGACCTGTGCGTTCAGCTTTTGCAATGGCATGCTCTAAACGCTGCCTAAATAAGCTACGATTCGGCAATCCAGTCAGTTCGTCATGCGAAGCCAAAAACTCTACGCGACGATTTAGCGCCATGGTTTCGCTCACATCGCGCCCAACACCTCGATATCCAATAAATGCGTGCTTGTTATCAAATATTGGTTTGCCAGAAACACGCAAATACACCAACTTACCCACTTCATCGGTAAAGTGCACCACAAAATCGGCAAAGTGTTTATGTGCTTGTAAAGTTTTGAGCATTTCGTTAGAAGTGTGACTGTGACAGGCCTCAGCTAAATCAGCTAGGTTATAAAAACTCAAACCCGCTGGACCGCCAGTGACGGCATTAATTTTTAACCGGTCATCGGACTCCCAAAACCAATCTGCTGATGCTTCAGCAAAATCCCGAAAACGCGCTTCGCTCTCTTGCAGTTTTTGTTTTTCTTTATTAAGCTCTAATAATTTTTGATCCAGCTTAGAGCGCACAATATCCACATGCTGCTTATCTAACTTTAACGGGCTGCTACGATATAAGCCACGGTTTCTTGGACCACTTACTTTCTGGTCAGATGCAAGCACTTCCGCGATAATTTTTAGCAGGTCTGACATCACCATTGGCTTAATTAAAAACTTATTGGCCCCAAGCGAAATGGCAAAACGCTCGTCTTGTGGAGATGTGTAAGTAGCGGTATAGAAAATGAAAGGGATTTTTTTCAGATTTTGATTTTGCTTTACAGCACGACATAAGCCATAACCGTCCATTTCTGGCATTAAAATATCAGAAATGATTAGATCTACAGTATCTGTTTGAAGATAGGCTAACGCCTTTAATCCATTGTCGAAACTAACAACTTCATAGCCTTCAGCACGCAACACAGTCTCTAATAATTGTCTTGAACTTTCGTCATCTTCCGCAACTAGAATTTTCATTTTTAGTTTTTCCTACCTATCGCTTCTTGTATTTGCCCAATCACCAATAAGGGGTCAATTGGTTTTTCAATGTATGCAGTGCAGCCTGCTACCAATAGTTTTTCTTTATCTCCAGACATGGCATAAGATGTCATGGCAATCACGGGAATATCTTTACCTATGGGGTTTGCACGGATGCGTTTTAACACCTCTAATCCGTTTATATCGGGTAATTGTATATCTAAAATGACAAAATCAGGTGGAATGCTTAAAACTTGTTGCACACCTTCCAGACCAGTTAAAGCAAAGCGTGTTTTATAGCCCGCTTGTTCTAATATAAATCGGATTAATTCGAGATTATTTTCGTTGTCTTCTATAATCAAAGCAGTCGTCATTAGTGCACTTTCATATCAGGTTCTGCAGAATGTGGTTATTCCAATATTGAGGCGTTTGCTTGCATAATTAATTCAGGCATTTTAATAGGTATGGCAATAGTAAAAATGCTTCCTTGCTCTGGTTTGCTTTTGGCTTCTATAGTGCCACCGAGCAATTGAGATAAAATCTTACGCGTCAAATACAAGCCCAGCCCAGTGCCCAAGGTTTTACTTCTTAAACGTGATTCTATGCGTTCAAACGGTTTAAATAACTTGGTTAAGTCCATCTCATCAATGCCTATGCCAGTGTCTTTGACGGCAATAATAAGCTGCTCATTTTTAATACTTGCCTTTATTTTTACGGAGCCATGTTCCGTATATTTCAATGCATTACTGACAATGTTCAGCACCACTTGATACAGCCGTTTACGATCTGTTTCTAACATCAATTTTTCTGGGCAATCAATTGCAAGGGCTAATTGTTTCTCATCTACAAGATGTTGAACAGCTTGCTCAACTTCTTTAAGCAATGGTTTTAACTCAAACTTTTCTGGGTACGCATTTAAAAAACCTGCTTCAATTTTTGAGATATCAATGACATCTGAAATCAGTGATAGTAAGTGCCTAGCCGAATGATATGCGCGGCCGAGTTGATCTTTTTGCTTAAGATTAAGCTCGCCCGACATGCCTTGCAGCACCACGCCCAAAAAGCCAATAATCGAGTTTAAAGGCGTGCGTAGCTCGTGTGACATGGAAGCAACAAACATAGATTTAATGCGATCTGCCGACTCCGCTGCCTCGCGCGCTTTAATTAACGATGCCTCCAGCGCCTTTTGCTGACTGACATCCTGCCCAATTGATATAATTACCGTATTACCATCGGAATCGAGCTCCACGCTACGTGATACTGACAATTCAATAGTAGATCCATCGGCACGCTTAACCAGTAACTCCTCGCCCTGCAATTTACCTCCTTGCACCATCTTTTGCACAAACTTTTGATTATGCGCTTTAGTTTCTGCAGAGGAAAATAACGCATCATAAGTCTTGCCTATAGCATATTCACGACTATAACCCGACATTCTTTCAGCTTCAGGGTTCATTTCAATAATTTCGTTATTTTGATTCGCATAGAGAATAGCTACTGGCGCGCGCTCTACCAAAAACTGAAATATTTTTGCATTACTTTCAATCGCCCTAGTACGATTTTCGATTATCTGTTCCAGGTCTTTTTGATGTTTAAGCAAGTCTGTTTCTGCCTTGCGTCTTCTATCTACTTCAATGGTCAAGCACACTAAATCGGCCACAGATCCCGCAAAACTTTGCTCATCAAGCGTCCATTCGCGAGCACTTCCCACACATTCATGACATATCACACCTATAACTTTATTATTAAGCCAAATCGTGCCGTCTAACATAGCGCAAATGTTATTTTCTTGCGCATAACCTTGGGTAAACTCAATTGTGGATGGATGTTGCGCTATATCGTTGGCTGCAATGACGCGATGTTGCGAAATAAATTTAAAGTATTCAGGTAATTCTTTCGCTTGTAAGGCTTGTGCGATTGTGTGCAGATTTTTAGATTTCAAATACAAATCCATGCACTCAAGCTGCTGATTGTCATCACTAAATAACCAAATGCTAACACGTTCAACATCTAACGTTTCTGCAGATACTTGCGTAATTTCTCTAAAAATCTCTTCTAGGCTTTGCCAGCCCCTTAATTGATCTGTGGTTAACACTGATAAAGCGGCTTGCTGTTTCTTAAGGCGCAAATCACTTAAATTTAATTTTTTTTCTGTCGTTTTTTGATGATTTTCTTCATCATTAAGATGCTGGCTGCATATAAGATATCCAGCAAAAAAACATAGTAATAATGCGAGAAACCAATATGGATCACTGGGATTGGTCGTGTTAAGTGCGGGAATAGCGGACTCTTTAGCAAAACCTACGCCTCGCCAAAGCAGCAATGTAAATGTCGCCGATAGCGACACCAATTTAATACAAAAACAAACGCTTTTATTCAAGTAAAACTCCCTATACTGGGGATTCGATTTGTTATTGTTATTGTATTTACTATATCACTTATTAAATTGCAATTGCTTGTATTAATTACACTTATGATAACTTCTTACATTATTTACTCAGTTTTATTACGCATAAAATCGGCCACACCGTAAAGCTGTTCGGCCAGTTTCTGCATGATATTTTCTTCTAATTTTAGCGTTTGCATGGCTTTTATCATGCAATACATCCATTGGTCGCGCTCAGATTCGCCAATTGAAAAAGGTAAATGTCTAGCGCGCAAGCGTGGATGCCCGTAGCGCGCAATATAAAGTTGCGGACCGCCAGTCCAGCCAGTGAGAAACATGAAGAGTTTTTCGCGCGCTTCGGTAAGATCTTTGGCGTGATAAGCACGTATAGGCGACGCTTTTGGGTCGCTTTCCATAATGTCATAGAAGGTTTCTACCAAATGACGGATTTTTTCTGTGCCGCCGTTTTCGCCGCCCAAAAGCTCATATAAGGTGGATTTGTTGCTCCCGACCTCTTCTATTTTATCGAGCATTAGGCAGCGCTTGGTTTGATTAAGCTCGCTGCCAATTTAGCGCGACTGCGTGCTTCGTCAGTATCTTTGCCTGTCGCCAGCGCCACACCCATACGACGTTTTACAAAAGATTGTGGTTTTCCGAATAAACGCACATCGCTGCAAGGCACGTCCAGAGCTGCTTCCAGACCATTATATTTTAAGTTATTAGATTCAACTCCACCGTAAATTACCGCGCTGGCACCTGGTTTTGTCATGCTTACATCAACAGGCAAGCCCAAAATAGCGCGTGCGTGCAGCTCGAACTCGCTTAAGCGTTGCGAACACATGGTCACCATGCCCGTGTCATGTGGGCGCGGACTGACTTCGCTAAACCAAACGTCGTTACCCTTCACAAATAACTCCACACCGAATAAGCCCAAGCCCCCCAGCGCATCAGTAATGGTTTTAGCGATGTTTTGTGCATTTTTTAATGCAGCTGGCTGCATGATTTGCGGTTGCCAACTTTCGACATAATCGCCGCTTTTTTGCACATGTCCAATCGGCTCGCAAAAGTAAGTTTGAATGTCGCCTTTTTGATTTTTGGCACGCACGGTGAGTAAGGTAATTTCGTAATCAAAATCAATCTGACCTTCGACAATCACCACACCTTGATTGACGCGTCCGCCTGTGGCGGCGTAATCCCAAGCCGCTTGTACTTGCGATTGCTCGGTGACGCGCGATTGGCCTTTGCCGCTAGAAGACATGGTAGGCTTAATAAAGCAGGGGTAACCTATGCCCGCGTCAATACTGGCTTGCAGGGCATCTGCGCTATGTGCGAAAGCATAAGGAGAAACGGGCAATTTGAGCTCTTCCGCGGCTAATCGGCGAATGCCTTCGCGGTTCATGGTGAGTTGTACCGCTTTTACGGTGGGAATAACAGTAAATCCATCGGCCTCAATATCTGCCAGCGCATCGGTATTTAGCGCCTCGATTTCTGGCACGATTAAATGCGGTTTTTCTTTGTGGACTAACGCTTTAAGTGCAACTGCATCGGTCATATCGATGGTGTATGCACGATGCGCTACTTGATGTCCAGGTGCGTTTTCATAACGATCTACCGCAATGACTTCCACACCCAAGCGTTGCAAGGCAATAATGACCTCTTTGCCTAGCTCGCCACTACCCAGCAACATAACTTTGGTGGCGGAAGGTGTTAAAGGGGTGCCGATTTGCATGAAAAACTCCAGATTCTGAATATCTAGAATAATACCACGCACGAGCTTGGCGATAAAACGCGTTAAACTTGAATGCCGTGCTTGTCCATTCTGTAACGCATCGTCATGCGTGTGATACCTAGCTTGCGCGCGGCTTCTGACACATTGTTCTGCGATGAATCCAAGGCGTTTAGCAACATACTCTTTTCTGAAGCATCTAAGGTTAGTTGCACTTGATAATTTGTGGCTTGCTGGTCAGATTTGATAGCAGGCAAAGCCAAATCAGTCACCGAAATTTGTGCTTGATTTTCTGTTATTTGATTGCTCAACAATACAGCGCGGCTGATTTGATGACGCAACTCGCGCACATTGCCTGGCCAAGAGTAATGTTGCAACGCCTCAACCGCGGTTTGGCTAAGCGTATGTTTAGCTAAGCCATAGCGTTTTTCTGTTAACTGGATAAAATGTTTCGCCAACAATAAAACGTCATGTCCACGCTCGCGCAAGGGCGCAATTGAAATCATCATTACATTTAAACGATAATATAAATCTGAGCGGAATTTTCCCGCATTCACCATCTCGTGCAAATCACGATTAGTGGCAGCGATAATGCGCGCTGGCACGTTACGCTCCTTGGTGGAGCCCAAACGGCGCACCACGCGGCGCTCCAGTACATTTAACAATTTTGCTTGCAAAGTGAGTGGCAATTCGCCAATTTCATCTAAAAAAAGCGTACCATTTTCTGCAGCTTCAATCAAACCTGGGCGCGTATTATTAGCACCCGTGAACGCACTTTTTTCATGACCAAATAATTCACTTTCCATCAACTCAGATGGCAACGAAGCGCAATCAACATGCACAAAAGGCTTGTCGCTATTCGCGCAACTCGCATGTAGCAAGCGCGCCACCACATCTTTGCCTGTACCAGTTTCACCCGTAATCAGCACTGTGGGCGGCATGGCATCATTCGTATTGTTTAATTGAGCGATGCGCGCAATCTGCAAACGCAGACTTTCAATAGCTGGACTTTCGCCAATTAAATTGATGTTATCTGATGCATGCGAGCTACGTTGGCGTGAGTAATCAAGACTAATTTTGAGTTCGGCCGTTTTTTCGTTTTTCTGAACACTTAATAACAGTTCTTCCAAATCTATCGGCTTTTTCAAGTAATCAATCGCGCCCAGTTTGATGGCGTTTACGGCATCGCTGATATCGCCATAAGCGGTCATCACGATCACCGCCGTGCCGCTAGAAGCAAGTTCCGGCAACAAATCCAAGCTACTTCCGTCAGGCAGACGCATATCGAGCAACACGAAATCTGGCGAAAATTGCTTTGTAATTGCGCGCGCATCAGCCAAAGTTTCAGCGTGCTCGCACTCAAAACCAGCTTTTTGCAAATGTTTTTGCACCGCGCGCGCAAACAGCACCTCGTCCTCAACAATCAATATTTTTTTAGCTTGATTAAGTTGTGGGTATTTGGGCTCCGTATAAGTTTTGTGTGCGAGCAATGTTAGCCTTTAATCATTATCAAAACTGGTGCTGGATTTTTTGCCACCAAACTCATAGCGTAAACCAACCCAGCCTGCACGGGGTGCACCAGGTGAATAAAGCGGCTGAAAATGGTCATCACCGCCATCAAATGCGCCTTCTGGCGTAAAGAATGATTCGCCCAACATGCCAGCGCTATAATATTCTTTATCAAACACGTTATTCACACGTGCAAACGCTTGCCAGCCACTATTAGCGAACTTATAACGCGTGTCTAAATTCATCACTGCATAGCCACGTACTTTTGCACCGTTGCCTTGGTGATCGTTATTCTCGTTACCAAATGAATATTGGCTTGTAAAGCCCACAACATTGGTACCAATTGTCCAGTTAGGTAAAGCTTGCCACTCACCACGCAGTTTCAATTGATGTTTCGGAATGCCAGCAAGGTAATCGCCTTTTGAAACAGTAATCTCGTTGCCGACTGCGCTGGTATTCACTTCATTAGCAATTTTAAACTCACTTTGATAAGTGGCTTTGATGTAGCTATAACCTACATTCCAACGAAAGTTTGTCAAATCACCATTCACCCCTAAATCCAAGCCTTGACGGCGTGTTTTACCAACATTTAAGAAGTTACCAGCACCATTCGCAGGATTAGATGAAATAAATTGAATATCATCAGTATTTTGTGAGCGATAAACACTGGCGCTATAGCCCAAACTACCTGCCACCTTGCCGCGAACGCCCGCTTCAAAGGTTTTAGACACCACTTTTTTCAAAGGCGGGTCACCCGCCATGGCATTAGGCAATTTACAAGCAGTGTCGCCAATTCCATCTGGAGGACCACCTGCGCCATCATTCAAATCTTGGAATGCGCAACCTAACTCAATTGCTGTAGGGGCGCGGCTTCCCTCGTTATAGCTACCGTAGAAAGATAAGTCTTTTCTAGGTGTAATGCTTAAACCAACAGCTGGATTAAAGCGGCTGTATGAAGCATTTTCTGTTAAAGACTCTTGATCTGGCGGCGCTATGAGACCATCTTTATTTTCAACTTTGGTATAGTTATAGCGACCCGCTAAAGTTAAATGATACATATCGTTGAATGAAAATGTATCTGTTGCAAACACGCTCCAAGTTTTGCTTTTTGCTTTTAAAGCTACGTTAGCTTCGTCATTAAATTCACCAATACCTGCCACGCCGCGGCTTGCCGTGATATTGCCTAATTCAGTTGATTGGCTAAATTTAGTTTTACCTAAATCGTAGCCCAAGCCAGTAATGAATTGGTTTTTCTTACCCATCAAATCTTGATTAAACGTCATTTGCGCGGTAAAACCATAACCTTCGCGTTTAGATTTGCTGCGGTTAAGCGCGCCGCCGCAGTCAGTCTCAGGATTAACTGCACCAGCACAGTCAGCAGCAAACGTAGCACTATCAACATCGTCGTTCACATCGCCATTCAGTGTTTTGCTGCGCGCATTACGGTAATAGGTATTACCACTAAAAACAGTATCATCAGTAAAATAATGGTTGGCATTAAAATTCAAAAACACCATCTGCGTATCAGTAATATCAGGTTTGGTGTTAATCGAATCCCAGCCTAAATTATCTAAAAATTCTTTTTGTACTAAGCCATTACCAATCAACTCATTATCCGCCAAAGTCAGGCTTAAATTGGCATCGGTTTTTTCGCCTTGCCAGCCAATTTTACCAAAAGCTTGGCGCACATCTGATGGCGATGCATCACGCCAACCTTGTTCGTTCAGTGCGTTGACGGCAAAAAAGTAATCTGCACCATTTTTTGCTACACCACCATATTCTGCGCTGCCGTTAATGCGACCCCAAGAACCGCCAGATAATTCGACCGCCCCACCTGAGTCGGTGCGTCCGCTTTTAGTATTCACAGAAAGTGCGCCACCTAAGGTATTCAAGCCAAATACTGGGTTTGAGCCTGGAATTAAATTCATATTTGAGATTGCGTTTAGCGGAATCAAATCCCAGTTCACCACGTCGCCAAACGGCTCGTTCACACGCACGCCATCCACAAACACCGACAAGCCTTGTGGTGTGCCCAGCAATGGTGATGCAGTAAAGCCGCGATAATTCACATTCGGTTGATACGGGTTATTTTGTACTTCATTGACATTAATGCCCAACAAGCCGCTAGAGAGCGAATCTGCAATGCTGAGGCTATTTTGATTGACCATATCATCGCCTTTAACACTTTGAATATTGGCGGGAATTTTTTCTTTTGGTAAACCAACGCCTTGTAGCGGCGTGGTGCTAATCACTTCAATTTTTTCAGTGATTAACTTTTCTGCGTCCTCAGCCAGCACGGTCTGTGGTAGCGCATAAGCGGCCAAAACTGCAATTAAAATAAATTTGGGTTGTAAATTAGTTGGCATATTCTTTCCTAAGTTTGGTGATTACATCTTCATTGGTACTGCAAGATTCATTCCAAAACTTAAGTATTAAAAATAGTGAACAAAATCAATGGTTAGTGTAAAAATTAAAGCTGGGAATAGAATTATAAACTTAAATGTTGGTTATATACAACCATAAATAATGGCTGTATATAACCAAATTTATTGATTTAACCTTAAAATAAATTAAAAAATTAGCCCTGTGAGCCAATGTCCGTGCGGGTTGCAGGCCAGCAGCTTTTAGGTTTCTAGCTTAGTTGTCTTGCCACTTAACAAACAACCCTAATTCATCTGGTTTGGCTTTAAGTGCGACCGCCACTGCAATGTTAGGCAACAAGACGAGTTCACCATTTAAAAACAGCAAAGGCAAGCGCTTGCGTTGCCAAGGCGGAATGCTGGAGTTTTGAAATAAACTTTTTAAACTGCGATTCGGGCGATTTTTTTCGGGTTTTAAAGTCTCGCCACCGCGACGATAACGAATATTTAATTGCCCATTTTCAACATGCAGCATGGCAATACCTTCACCCAATTTTTCGCTAAAAAATAATCGTGATTGATCGGGCAAAATAATCGTTTTTTCGCCCTGCCAAGGCAAACTAAACGCACTACGAACATACAAATCATCCGCTTCTTGCACATTTCTGAGCAAATAAGCGCCACCCTGGAAGCGCCGTAAAACAACGCTTGCAGACAGCTTAATTTTAACATTCGCGTCAGACTTTGCATGTAAAAGCTGTTGCGAGATTTGCTGCAATTGCGCTGAGCTCGGTGCATCGCAATTATTCTGTAATAACCACCAGCGCAGCGCATTATTTACGCGCGCGCCACTTAATTTTGCCAAGGATGCAAGCTGCAATTGTTGGTTATTTAACAAGCCATTTTTAGTGTCTTGCTCGGCTAATTCATCCAACAAAATATCCGCTTCCGCCATGTGCTGTGCAGTGCGGCTGATGGTTTGTTTAATGGCGGGATATTGTTTGGCTAATTTCGGCAGAATTTCGTGGCGCATAAAATTGCGATTAAACTTGGTATCGAGATTGCTTTCGTCATCAATCCAGGCCAAATTATGCTGTTTTGCATAAGCATCAAGGACGCTGCGAGGTACATCCAGCAAGGGTCTCAACAGTTTATTGTTCACGTTTCCCATTCCTGCCAAACCTTTTACGCCAGCGCCGCGCGCAAGCTGTAAAAGTAGCGTTTCTGCTTGGTCATCTTGATGGTGCGCTAAGCAAATAAAATCTGCGTCTGAGTTTAAAAGCTTGTTGTAGCGCGCTTCGCGGGCAGTGGCTTCTATGCCTAAACCACTATTATTGAGTTTTACTTTTGAAATAGTGAGTGGTACGTTTAATTTTTTGCAAACATCGGCGCAAAAAACTGCCCACGCATCCGCATTGGGGCTTAAACCATGATGCACATGCAGCGCGGATAATTGAAACGGGAGCATTTTTTGACATTCCGCCAGCAAATGCAATAACAAGGTGGAATCTAGACCGCCGCTAAAAGCCAATAGAAGGTTAGGGCTTGGTTTATTTCGGCCTAAAAAAACATCAGCCAAAAAAACTCTAAGCTGATGCTGAAGTGATTTTTTTGAGCTACTTGCTGGTGGTTTCTTTGAACTTGCCATAGCCCATTAAACGCTCGTAGCGCGCCGCAAGTAATTTATCGGTGGTTTTCTTTTGTAGGGTTGCAAGCTCAATTTTTAAGGCACGACGCAGTGACTGCATAGTAGTTTCAGCATCGCGATGCGCACCGCCTAAGGGCTCTGCCACAATCACATCTACCAAGCCCAAAACTTTCAAACGTTCAGCCGTAATACCTAATGTTTCTGCGGCTTCTGAAGCTTTGCTGGCGCTTTTCCATAAAATACTGGCGCAACCTTCAGGTGAAATCACCGAATAGGTCGAGTATTGCAACATCAATAACTGATCGACCACGCCCAGTGCCAACGCGCCTCCTGATCCGCCTTCGCCAATAATCACGCCTAAAATCGGCGTTTTCAACTCGCTCATTACATATAAATTACGTGCAATCGCCTCACTTTGACCACGCTCTTCCGCACCTATGCCAGGATAAGCGCCTGGCGTATCAATTAAAGTAATAATCGGCAACCCAAACTTTTCTGCAAGTCTGAACAAGCGCAATGCTTTGCGATAACCTTCTGGTCGCGGCATACCAAAATTTCGGTATTGACGCTCCTTCACATCGCGACCTTTTTGGTGACCGATCACCATCACAGGAATACCCTCGAAACGACCAATTCCGCCCACAACGGCTGGGTCATCCGCATAAGCTCGGTCGCCGTGTAGTTCTTCAAAATCTGTAAATAATGCAGCGATATAATCCAGTGTGTAAGGTCTCTGCGGATGGCGCGCCACCTGTGAAATCTGCCATGCACTCAAACTATTATAAGTATCCTCGAGCATTTTTTTATTTTTTTTCTGTAATTGCTCAAGCTCTTTGGAAATATCCAAATCGTCATGATCGTCATGCGACACTTGTAACGCGTCGATACGGTTTTCCAAATCAGCAATACCCTGCTCAAAATCTAAATAGCTAACTTTCATCTGTTAATGCCTTAAATAGAAACTGAGCTAATTATAAAGGATTTTTACATTATCAACAGATAACCAAGTATGTAGATTTTGTAATAACTCGTCTTGCAGTTCTACGCACCAAGCCTCGCCCAACATTAGGCTGGCCTGACCTTGAGCATTATGATACTCAATTTTTACTGGGCACAGTTTTTTGTCCGAATCGGCAATTTTTTTACAATAGGGACTCAAAATTGCAGTGAGTTTTGCCGCGTCTGATTGTCCATTACAGGATATTTTCAGCATGCTAGCAAAGCGACTACGTGCCCCCGCTAAATCAAACAACTTGCGCGCATTGACGCGAATTCCTCCAGAAAAGTCATCGTTGCTGACGCGGCCTTCAATCACCAACAATTGGTCCTCTTTTATCAAATTGGCATATTGATTCAGTAGCTCACTACCGACCACCACATCTACTCTAGCAACCGCGTCATCCAGCGTTACAATCGCCATTTTGCCGCGTTGCGTCATGCGAATGCGCACACCCATTACCACGCCCGCCAACAACTTTGGCTGCTCTTGTGGTACCAAATCACCTAGTGTGCCCCGCACGAATTGGCTAATGTCTTCTTTGGCATTTAAAAAAGGATGCCCGCTTAAATAAAATCCTAGTGCCGCTTTTTCCTCAATCAAAGCCTGTTCGGGCGACCAAACTGGCACATTCGGCAACTCATGCTTGGTTTCCGCAACGCCGCCGAATAAACTATCTTGCCCAGCGTGGCTATTATTTTGCTCGGCCGCTACAACCGCCATACCAACGCCCGCTAACAATGCAGCGCGATTTGGCTCAATCTTATCAAACGCACCAACACGAACCAACGATTCAATCACACGACGATTCACCTTGCGCAAATCTAAACGATTACAAAAATCAAACAAATCTTTAAACGGCCCGCCTTGTTCGCGCGCAGCTAAAATCACCTCAATAGCCGCTAATCCTGTGCCTTTTACCGCGCCCAAACCATACAAAATTTGTCCATAGTTGACAGGCTCAAAGCGATAACCACTTTGGTTAATATCGGGCGGCAACACTTCTACTTTATTCGGCGCGCAATCATCAAAAAACAGATGAATATTGTCGGTATTATTCATATCCGCCGACATGGTGGACGCCAAAAATGCAGCAGGATAATGCGTTTTTAAGTAAGCAGTTTGATAGGCCACCAGCGCATAGGCCGCTGCGTGCGACTTGTTAAAACCATAACCCGCAAATTTTTCTAACAAGTCAAAAAGCTCATTGGCTTGACGTTCGTTTAAGCCATTTTTACTGGCACCTTCGGTAAAAATCGCGCGCTGCGCCACCATTTCTTCAGGTTTCTTTTTGCCCATAGCACGACGTAGCAAATCTGCGCCTCCTAGGCTATAGCCCGCCACCACCTGTGCGATTTGCATCACCTGCTCTTGATAGACCGCAATGCCGTAGGTTTCTTTTAAAATACTTTCAGTCGCTGGATGCGGATATTCAACACGTTGTTTACCATGTTTGCGTCGGCAATAATCTGGGATCAAATCCATCGGGCCAGGGCGATATAAAGCCACTAAGGCAATAATATCTTCAAAGCAATCAGGCAATGCCTGCTTAAGCATGTCTTTCATGCCGCGTGACTCTAGCTGGAACACTGCCGTGGTGTTAGCCGTTTTTAATAATTTATAAGTCGCCTTATCATCCAAAGGTATGTTCTGGAAGCTAAGCGGAGTGAGGCTATCAGGCGTTCCGCCTACATCCGCGGCACGCTGTTTATTGGCATTTTCTAAAGCCAGTTCTAAAATCGTCAATGTACGCAAGCCCAAAAAGTCAAACTTCACAAGGCCAACCGCTTCCACGTCGTCTTTGTCGTATTGGCTGACCAAACTGCCACCGTCGGCTTGGCAATAAATCGGTGCAAAGTCAGAAATCTTACTCGGCGAAATCAGCACGCCACCCGCGTGCATACCCACATTGCGCACCAAACCTTCCAGCCGTAAAGCCAGCTCCAGCAATTGTGCCACCTCTTCTTCAGACTCTCGCCGCCCTTGTAGTTGCGGCTCTTTTTCCAGCGCCGCTTCTAGTGTAATGCCAAGCTCCAACGGAATTAATTTAGCGATGCCATCAACAAAATTAAACGGTAAATCGAGCACGCGACCAACATCGCGAATCACCGCTTTGGCCGCCATGGTACCGAAGGTCGCGATTTGTGAAACTGCATCTAAGCCATACTTTTGCTTGAC
>JANMYB010000070.1:0-10702 GCA_031381645.1 Methylotenera sp. | reverse complement strand
TCTGCACTATTTAATGCATGCAGACTAGTTATCTGCATTGGTATTGGCTGAGGAGGAAGGACTCGAACCTTCGGATGCTGGGATCAAAACCCAGTGCCTTAACCAACTTGGCGACTCCCCAATAAAACTTTTTGCGTTAATTTATCAAATCAAAATGTGGATGGTTAACTAAACCTTTTGCTACAAAACCCGCTATATTTGCAGGTTTTTGCGTCAAAATTTCATCCGCTTTTTGCTTTGAATTAACTGCTACAAACACAGATGCACCCGAGCCGCTCATTTTGGCTTCGCCATATTGACTAAGCCATTTTAAGGTGGTTGCAACTGCTGGAAATTCTTCACATACTACTTTTTCAAGGTCGTTTTTAAAATCGATCGAACACGCACTGCTTGAAAAGTCCGCTATTTTCAATGGTTTCGTGTCTTTTGTCAATCTGGAATTGGCAAATATGTCACGTGTTGACACATGAATTTTCGGCGTCAGCACGACATAATACTGTTCAGGCAAATCAATCCTAGTCAGTTGCTCACCAATGCCTTCCGCCCAAGCGTTTTGGCCGAAAACAAATATCGGCACATCGGCGCCCAACTTCACGCCAATCTGCATCAGTTCGATGCGGCTTAAATTAAGTTGCCACAAATGGTTTAGCACCAGTAACATCGTTGCCGCATCCGAGCTGCCACCGCCCAAACCGCCACCCATGGGGATACGCTTATCAACTGCATATTCCACACCTAACTTGCAGCCCATTTTTCTCTGTAAAGCACTGGCCGCTAAGGCGCATAAACATTGGCTTGCAGGCACGCTGTTTATATCATTTATACGTTTAATTTGACCGTTTTTAGTCGCTTTAATGTGCAGCGTGTCGTAAAAATCCAGTAACTGAAACACGCTTTGTAACGTGTGATAGCCATCGGCGCGCTGGCCAGTAATGTGCAAAAATAAGTTAATTTTTGCGGGAGCCAAAAAGGTGTGAAAATTTGATAAGTTTTGAAAGTTATGCATGCGCGTATTTTAGCGCATGTGTATGCGAGACTAGCGGGCGAGTCTAAATTTATTCTACAACAAGGCGCCCATTCAAAGCTTGCACTGGGCGACTATTGTTATGGTGCACTGCTTTTTCGAAAGCCTCGATTTGTTCTTTGGTGGCTGTCATCGGTGTTTTCATTAGTATCCAGCGCACGCCCTCGCTGCAAGGCGGTGTGGTGAGCGAGCCGCTGAATCGGTAATAGGCACGATTTTCTGGCATCATTTCAGCTGGCGTCACTCGCGCTTTTAGCGCGATTGGTTTGCTTTCTTTATCTGACATTTGCGGCCACAGTTTTGTTAAACCGGTATTGGCTTTGCCTTCTTTGAACATCACACCAATCACGGTGAGATTGCCCTTAGCATCGGCATGCACAAAGTGTGCCTCTAGCGGGTAAGATCTGCCCTGAATCGTATTTTCGCTTGGTGCATGAAAATGCACTTGTTTCATCTGATACGGTGCGCTATCCAGTACCAACATATTGCCCGTTTTAAAATTAACCTGCACCGTGTGACCATTATTAAAAATTTCTTTTGCGGGAAATTTTTGAATACCCCGAATCGGCTTCAGCGATGCGCGCATGGTTTCTTCAATATTAATCGGTGATTGGTTGCGACCAATATCGCAAGTGGCAAATTCTGGACTAAGTTTACCCCAATTTTCTGGCCCCGCTTTACCTTCGTATTCCCAATGTGGTTTGTGGCCGTCAGCTTTGGAGAGTTTGCGTTTGTCGTCTTTAGTTTTAGCTGCTTCTGGCTTGGCTGCTGGAACTTTGATTGCTGGCTCAGCAGGCATTTCTGCTTCAGGCTCAGGCTTGGCTTCTGTCTTGCTGGTAATGGCTAGCGGCGTGCTTTGCTTTGCTGGCTTATCAGCTAAAGCCACAACTGGTTTGTCAGCGCGGCAAACGTGGCGCATCGCAATATCCACATCCGATTCTGGTACAGGTTCAATAAATTCAGCGCTTTTAGGGTCGATGCCAGCCGAATACACCAACTCGTTATCCAAATATTGAAACACCTGCGAAGTGGCAGACTTTTGGGATGTGCAATCAAAAAACCACAGCGCTTTCGATAAATTATATTCTTTACCTAGCGATTCTAGGTTTTTTTGCGGCGTTTTGTATTCGATTTTCACCCAAGCTTTTTTTAGCAAATCTTGCTGCAACACCGATTGCTTATCCAGCATGAGTTTAGATGTGCTGTTTTCGCTCAAGCGCACCCAAGTAAGCGCGTGGCTATTGCCACTTATCGCGAAAAATAACAATAAAAATATAAATTTCTTCATGCGCACAATTATGCGCAAAGTCACGAGGTTTTTATTGTGCGAGCAATGATGGATTTAGGCGCTAATTCTACGTTTGAAAAGTTTAGGTTTGCAAAGTAAGTTTAGAAATAAATTTCTTATATTTTATTAAATAATCTGCCCTGAAAGGCAATATCCATGCGGATTTATGAGCATGTGTTTTTAATGAAATGACGCGTTAATTGTTAATGCTAACCCATTTTTCTATTAGCAATTTCAAGTTCACTTTTTCGCTTTTTAGCACAGTTTTACTTGGCAAAAATACGCCGTTATTAACAGCATAATTTTCGTAGCTAATATCCCAGCCATCTTGCTTTAGCGTGAGTAATCGGCCTTGTTCATCCCAGCTGGAAGCCTCTATTTTGCTGGTGGTTGGGCGGCCGATTGCCCAATCGTTTAAGCCGTTTAAAGGAAGTCGCCAGCCTAAAGTCGTCTCAGTTAGGCTTTCGGCATCGTTGGCTTTAACGCTATGACCATCTTGGGTGGTCAAGGTGACGCCGCTGGCATTTTTTGCGATATTGGCGATTTTGCCGCCGACAGGTGAAAATATGTCGATATTGTCGTTGCTGGTTTGATGTTGCCATTCGATGCCGCCCGAAAAGCCGCGCGGATTGGTGACTACGCCTAATCTGCCTTTCAGCGAAAACGCTTTAATATTGACAAGTGTGGCAAGATGTTGTTGGTTGATGCTGGAGTTTATTGTCTGTGTTGGCGGCGGCGTGACTGTGGCGCAACCACTTATCAACAATATTGTCGTTGCAAATAGTAAATTATTATGAAAAATCAAGTTAAATCAAGTGCTTAAGAATTAAATTTTTTAGAGGTTGCTACTAATACATCGTTTTCTGGAAAGTTTTTTAACGCTCCCGCCCAGATTTTTTTCGCCTCCTCTTGCAAACCTTGTTTCCATAAGACTTCTCCTAAATGCGCAGCAATTTCTGGGTCGGCCTGAATTTCATAGGCTTTACGCAAGCTCTCAGCAGCTAGTGCCAAATTGCCTAATCGATAGTGCACCCAACCTAAACTATCTAGCATGTAATGGTCGCCAGGTTGCAATTTTAAGGCAGTTTCGATGAGCGTTTTGGCTTCGTTAAGTTTAATGTTGCGGTCTGCGAATGAGTATCCAAGCGCGTTGTAGGCCGAAGCAAAATCAGGCTTCATTTTAATCACTTTGCGTAACTCGGTCTCCATCAAATCTAGCTTGCCAATGCGCTCTGCGGCCATGGCGTAATCGTAAATCAGCTCGATAGAATTCGGCCAATTTTTGACAGCTTTATCCAACAAATCATAAGATTCTTGCGTACGTTTGGCTTGCGCCAACATGCTGGCTTCAGTTTGAATCACCAAAATTTGTTGCTCGGGCAATAGGTCATCTACTTCGTCCAACATTTTAATCGCCGCATCCACATTTTGTGTGCGCGCAATCACGTTGGCAGCTGCAAAACGTCCTTCTAAATAGCGCTCGCCCTGCGAGATTTTGTCGTACCATTCCAGCGCTTTTGCATCCAATTTTTGACGTTCTGCGCTGCGGCCTAAATAGCCATAAAGTTGGTCTGGATCTTTGAATCCTGAACTGATGGATTGCTGAAAATACTTATCTGCCATTAAATAATCGTTAGATTCTAATGACAGCAAGCCAACAACGGCGCTAATTTCAGGGCTACCGTTAGAAGATTCCACTAGCTTTACAAACTCAGGTTTGGCTTCAGCGTGGCGTTTTTGGCTAACCAATAATTTCGCGTAGGCCATGCGCACATCGTTGGCTTTGGGATATTTCTTTAAAAAATCTTGATAGAAATTAATCGCTTTTTCAGGCGACTCTTTTTGCAGCACTTGGCCCTGCATTTGCGCGCTGACTTCCCAGCCTGGGCGCAATTTATCGGCGGCGGCCAGCTCTTTTTTAGTAATTTCAGCCTTGTCAGCAAACCAGGCGGCTTGCGCTACAGCAAAATGCGCTTCAGGCAATTTTGGGTAGGGCGCGGCGAATTCGCTAATTGCATCTAGCACTTCATTTTTATCTTTTTGGTTGGCGAGCAAACTATTTAAATATAAAAAGCCGTTGGCACGGGTTTCTTCTTTAGCCAACAGTTTTTGAATATGTGGTTTGGCTTGCTTTAAGTTGCCACTGGCGACTAATAATTGGCTGGAGGCTTGTTGCGCTTCCAATGAGTTCGGGTCTAAATCAGCCCACAAAGTTGCTGCCTGCAAGGCTAAACCTGGTTGGTTGGCAAAGGCAGCACTGCGTGCGGCGCGCTCGGCCAAGCGCGGGTCGCGCGTTTGTTTGGCCAAATCTAAAAATAGTTGACTGGCTAAAGTGGTTTCGCCACGCTGCCCAGCGACTTCGCCTAGCAGATACTTGTACACGAACTCTGCATTGGCGCTGGTAATAGTTGGCGCGACTTTTGTCTCAGCAGACACAGTTAAGCTGCTCATTCCAGCAAAGCTAATGAGTAAAGCAGCAGCTATTTTTTTTATTTGAGGCATTAATTTTTATCCGTAATGGCTTTTGTGTACTGTTTAGTCCGTGACAGTCGACGCAAGTTCATCCATAATTAAGGGTTGGACGGTAATTAATTTTTATATAAGTATGACTATAGCTTTTTGCATGAAACTAATCCAGTTTATTGCATTCAATATTAGTGGTTCAACATGAATTGGCAATTTTGTTTGATATACAACAGTTTTCACATGGTAATTTGTAAACAATGATGAATAATTTAACAGTAGAAGCATCCGAGCTCACTAGGCTTTACGGCGGCCGCGAGGCGGTAAGTAACGTGAGTTTTGACCTGAAGCAGGGTGAAGTGCTCGGGTTTTTAGGCCCAAATGGCGCCGGTAAATCTACCACCATGAAAATGCTTACTGGCAATCTCGCTCCTAGCGCAGGCAGCGTGAAAATTTGTGGCATCGACATGATAGAGAACCCAAAAGAAGCCAAAGCGCTGATTGGCTATCTGCCCGAGATGCGCCCGCTGTATAAAGAATTTACCGTTGATGAATATTTAACCATCGCCGCGCGCTTGCACCGCGTAAGCGGTAAGCACATCAAAAAAGCGGTAGAAAATGCCAAAGCGCGTTGTGGTTTAATGCACATGAGTAAACGCCTGATTGAGAATTTATCTAACGGCTATCAACAACGCGTTGGCATTGCGCAGGCCATTATTCATAACCCAATGGTAGTGATTTTGGATGAGCCAACCGTTGGATTAGATCCAATTCAAATTCGCGATATTCGCGCGCTCATTCGTGAAATTGGTGGTGAGCGCAGCGTGATTTTATCGACACATATTTTACCAGAGGTGGAAATGGTGTGCGATCACGTGCAGATTATCGACAAAGGCAAGCTGGTATTTAATGGCGGTATTGATGTGTTAAAACGTCAGCGCATTGGCAATAAGCTATTGATCGGATTCAATAAAATTCCTACTGTAGATGCGCTACTTAAAATTAAAGGCGTTACCGAAGCGGAAGTTGCTGATAACAACATGATGCGCGTGCGCTTTGCAGAAGGTACCGCACCGCACGAAGCGATTGTACAAGCGGCTGTGAAAAACAAATGGGGTTTGTACCAAATCGCGCCTGATCAAACCAGTTTAGAAGATGTGTTTGTGCAGTTAACATATCAAGAAACTGCAGATACCCTGTAACCGCAAGGGTCATCCCCGCAGAATATACGAGCTAAAGCTGGTTACTCATAAGGTGAAGGCCTCATAGATATTGGGTTGTAGAGCATCAACTTGGGAATATAAAAATGATATTAAATATTGCAAGAAAAGAACTCAAAAGCGTGTTTGCATCGCCGATGGGTTGGATTATTTTGGCCTTACTGATGTTCGCGTTTGGTACTTATTATTTAAACGGCGTGAATGATTATTTCGAAGTCATGTCGGGCGCTATTCGCCCTGCCGAGCGCTCTGGCGTGACGCAATTTGTCGGCCAAAATGTGTATGGTCTGGCTTCGTTTATCATGCTGTTTGCGGTGCCACTTCTTTCGATGCGGCTGATTTCTGAAGAGCGTCGCAATCAAACGCTGCCGTTTTTGTTTAGTGCGCCACTATCGCTGACAGAAATTGTACTCGGCAAATTTATTGGCTTGGTCGCATTTTTAAGCATTCTCATTATTTATATTGCGCTGATGTTGTTTACGCTCAACATTTGGACTGACATCGACTTTGGTTATATTTGGGCTAACTCATTCGGCTTATTTTTATTGGTCGCCAGTTTTTCTGCGCTGGGACTTTATTTTTCCAGTTTAACTTCACAACCAGTAGTGGCAGCCATTTTGAGTTTTATCGCGCTGTTTGCGCTGATGATTTTAGACCGCTTTTTTGCAGGCGACCCAAGTAGCACTATGGCAAAACTGTCCTTGATGCGGCATTTTCAATCGTTTGCAGGTGGTTTAATCGATACGGCAGATATTACGTATTTTGTACTATTTATTATTACTTTTTTAACATTAACCATTCGTCGCTTAGATGCTGACCGTCTAAGAGGCTAACGCTATGAAAATTAACAAAAATTTACGTTTTCAAATGCTAGCACAAAGCTGGCTTTTTGTGGTTTTATTTGTGTGCTTGGTGGTGGTGCTGGGTTATTTGGCCAGCCAATATCATGTGGCAAAAGATATCACTCAGGCCAACCGCAATATTCTCACGCCTGGCAGTGTGAATATACTTAAAAGCATGAAAGACCCAGTGAACATTACCGTTTATGCTACTAATGACGATGCGAATCATGGCGACACTTTTAGAAAAGGCATGATTGATTTTATGGCGCGTTATCAGCGCGAAAAGAAAGACATTTACCTTAAATTTATCAACCCATCGGTCGAGCCAAAACTCGCGCAAGAGGCGGGCATTAAGGAAGACGGCGAAGTGGTGGTGGAATATAACAAGCGCACCGAGCATATATCACCGCCAATTGCAGAGCAGGAAATGACCAATTTGCTGGTACGCTTAGCGCGCACTAATACGCAGGCCATTATGTATTTAGATGGCCATGGCGAGCGTCATTTGCAAGGCGTTAAAAATAATGATTTGGGTGAGTTTGGTAAACAGTTAGAAGCCAAAGGATTTAAGTTTTCAAACCCCGACTTAACCATTGCGCAAGCGGTGCCAGCCAATGGCGCGATGTTGGTGATTGCTAGTCCACAGGTAGACTTGAGTCCCGTGGAAGCGAAAAAAGTCAAAACGTATTTAGAATCTGGAGGCAATTTGTTATGGTTGTTGGATGATGATAATTTGCGTGGTTTAAAAGAAGTAGCGGATTATTTAGGTATGACGGTTTCGCCCGGCATCGCGGTGGATATGACTGCTGCTCAATATGGTGCAGATGCGAAAGTGGCATTCGCTTCTGCCTATGGCGAGCATGCAATTACCAAAAACTTCCAGTTGCGTACTTTGTTTCCAGAGGCGCATGAAATTGATGCGAAAGCTTCTTACGAATTTGGCTGGAAAGTAGCACGCTTGGTAGAGGTAGCACCGAATGGCTGGTTGGAATCTGAGAAAATTGTGAATGGTGGTAAAAACCAAAAAGCCGTGTTTGATGAAAAAACAGAAAAAAGAGGCCCAGTCAATATTGGCGTGGCTTTAGAGCGTATTTATGGCAAAAAAGGCCAACGCGTGGTGATTATGGGCAACGGTAATTTCTTATCCAACACCTTTATTACTAATGGCGGTAACTTGGATTTTGGCGTGAATATCATCAATTGGTTAACGGGCGATGACAGCCTGATTACCATTCAACCGATGCCGCTTAAAGATATCAACGTGACGATCCCTAGCGACAACAAGAGCCGTTTCGTGGCATGGTGGGTATTCCACGGTTTCCAGTACTTTATTCCGCTGGTATTTTTCGTTGCAGGTTTTTGGCTGTGGTGGAAGCGCAGAAAAGCATAATATGAAAAAAAGATGGCTACTTAATTTAATCATGCTGGTTGTGGTGGTGGGCTTGGTGACTTTTTTATACATGCGCCCACAAGCCAATAATGACATGGCTCCTGAACATGAAGTTTCCACATTAAAACTAGCTGACTTTACTGCAATTAAGGTGGAGTTTCCTACCAAAGCGCCAACTAGTTTCGAGAAAGTAGATGGACTTTGGCGCATGACAGCGCCCTACAAAATGCGCGCGGATCAACTTTCTGTGCAGCGTATTTTGGCAATTATTGCTGCTAAAAGCGTCGATAAATTTCCCGCGACTGATTTGGCGAAATACGGCCTAGATAATCCGCAATTAAGGCTTAAACTCACCAATAATCAAGGCGAGCAGGCATTTTCTTTTGGCACTTTTAATCCTGTTACTGAAGAGCAATATGTGGCTTTTAACGATGCGATTTATTTGTTATCAGGTAGTTATGCTGAGGCGGCAAGCACGCAAGCGCTTGAGATGATTGATAAAAATGTGCTTACAAAAGAAGAGTCTAAGCAAATTGCTGGCTTTGATTTTTCGCGTTTAGAGCAGTGGGAAGAAGTACGTTTGCAGGTGGATATTGCTGACGGCGAATGGAAAGTAAATGTACCCAAGGCTAAAGTCACTCAAAATGAGATGAACGAGTGGTTGGATTTTAGCTGGAAGCAAGCGCAGGCCAATAAAATTGAGCTTTACACGCCAGATCGCAATGCAAATTATCCGTCGTTTGCAGTGAAACTAAAAAATGGCAAAAGAGTACGTATTGACAAGGTTCAGGAGTCACCAGATTTGCTGCTTGGTCGCCCAGATGAAGGTGTCATGTATCATTTTAACGCCGACGTTGGGTTTAATATGCTCAACCCGCCACTCAATCTACAGTAACGATTATGCCTGAGTTGCCCGAGGTTGAAATCACTCGCCGCGGGCTACTTCCTCTTTTAAATCAAACCGTTAGTAATGTTGTGATCCGCAACTCAAGCATGCGTTGGCCAATTCCTGTACATTTGCCGCAGACGCTTATCAATCAAAAGCTCATTAGTTTAAACCGACGTGCAAAATACATTTTAGCTAATTTCGAGAATGGGACGCTACTTTTGCATTTGGGCATGTCTGGCCGCATTAGTTTGCTCGATAGAAATTATCCGCCTGAAAAGCACGACCATTTTGATATTGCATTTGTTAATGGTAGTGTACTGCGTTTGCGTGATCCACGTCGTTTTGGTGCTATTCTATGGGCAGGCCTGCAACCTAATAACCATAAGCTTCTCGAGCCACTTGGCCCAGAGCCGTTAGATGATGTTTTTAATGCAAAATATTTGTATGGTGAATTAAAAAGTCGCAGCTCCGCCATAAAAATTGCCATTATGGATAGTCATTTGGTGGTAGGCGTAGGCAATATTTACGCTAGTGAATCATTGTTTCGCGCGCGCATTCACCCCGAAAAGCCTGCCAAAAATCTCACGCTAAAACAATGTGAGAAATTGGTGACAGAAATCAAACTAACCTTGAATGCCGCGCTGGAAGCGGGTGGCAGTAGCTTGCGCGATTTCTTTGGAGTGGATGGAAATATTGGGTATTTTCAGCAAGAATACTTTGCTTACGGCCGCACCGATGAGCCTTGTAAAATTTGTAGTAAACCAATTAAATGCATCCGTTTAGGGCAACGCTCGACGTTTTTTTGTCAAAACTGTCAAAAGTGCTAGTGCAATAAAAACAGCAAGCTCGCAGTTTGTAGTAGCACAAATACGACAATAATAATCACAAGGCACTTCTGCCAGCGTGCCTGTTTTTGCTGTGCGGAGATAAGCGCATTAATGCTGGCGCGTAGCGGCGCTTCCTGTTCTGACTGTGTTTGTTGGTTTAAAAATTGATGAATTAGACGCGGCATTTGTGGTGCGGTTTTGAGAATAAATGGCAGCTCTTTTTTGATACTTTTAGCCAGACTGCGCCAGCCAATTTGCTCACTCATCCAACGTTTTAAAAACGGTTTCGCGCTTTGCCATAAATCAATATTTGGGTCTAAATCGCGGCCTAGCCCTTCAATATTCAACAAGGTTTTTTGCAACATCACCAGTTGTGGCTGAATCACCACGCCAAATCTGCGCGACATTTGGAACAAGCTTAACAAAGTTCTACCAAACGAAATATCTTTTAACGGTTTGTTGAAAATCGGCTCACAAATAGCGCGGATGCAGGTTTCCAGCTCATCCACGTTGGTGTCTTTTGGCACCCAACCCGACTCAATATGCGCGACGGCGACATCGCGATAATCACGGTTAAAAAACGCTAAAAAGTTACGCGCTAGATAGTATTTATCGGTATCTGAAAGCGTGCCCATAATGCCGAAATCTAGCGCAATGTAGCGACCATCATCTGCCACTTGGATATTGCCTGGGTGCATATCTGCATGAAAAAATCCATCACGAAATACCTGTGTAAAGAAGATTTCCACGCCATCGTGC
>JANMYB010000068.1:0-7273 GCA_031381645.1 Methylotenera sp. | reverse complement strand
GCGAAAGCCAATATCCATGCGGATCCCAGAGCGTTTTTTTAAAGTAATTTAAGGCTGATTTAATTATTTAGCTTTATTGCTGGCGGCAAGACCTACCAAGTGCGAAATCACAACCGTAATATACATCACACCGCTAAACATTTGGATGGAAGCAATGGCGCGCGATTGCGGGCTGACGGGCAATAAGTCGCTCAGCCCTGTACCAGATTGCACACTAAAGCTAAAAAATAACAACTCAATCCAGCTACGTAATTGCGTGGCTGATGAGCCCGTAATGCTATTTGGGTAAATTTGCTGGCATACCGAGTACACCAGCGCAAAGCCCCACACCAGTAGCGTAAACGTAGCACCTGCGGCATAAAGTTCATCTAAAGTCACAATATCGTCTTGAAACATATACATGACTAAACTAATTGCTGCATAAAAATACAGCAAACTCTCAAAACCGTGCGCCCAAACTAAAAGCTGCGCTTGCCCGCCAAACAAGGCTAGTAACGATGTGCTGATGGAAGCTGAAACTAGTACAAAACCAATCCAATTAGTGGCGGGCGAGCGATAAACTGTCCATACCGCTAAAATTGGCACGATTAAACCCAAGCAGTTGAAAATGAGATGGCTAGTTTTTGAGTCGGTCATGAAGCCATAAAACAGCACGCTAAAGAGCTGCACCGCCAGCAGAATAGCGAAAGGAAAGCGTTTAAAAAAGCTGATGGTAGATTGCATGTAAAGCCCAGGTTAAGTTTGACCAATATTGTAATGGAAGCATGCTAAGTTTCTGCAAACATGCCGGTTAAAATTTCTCCGCCTTTTTCTAGCACGAAATATCTGAAGGCTTCTGCAGCTTGGCTTGCGTTACGCTTGTTTAACGCAACTACATGCCAGGTGCGGATGATGGGCGTGTCTTGAATATCTAAAATAGCGACTTGCTTAGTTGCAAGCTCACTACCGATAGTGTGCAAAGACACGAAAGAAATGCCCAAATCGGCCATGACCGCTTGTTTAATCGTCTCGTTGCTCGACATTTCCATGCTGACAATCGGCGCGATATTGTGCTCAGCAAAGTATTTTTCCATGATGGTGCGTGTGCCAGAGCCAGGCTCTCGAGTAATAATTTCGTATTGCGTTAGTGCATCTGGTGGTATGTTGAGCTTGTCAGCAAGCGGATTATTCGAGTTGGCAATAAATACGTGCGGATGATTAGCAAACGATTCGACGCGAGTATCGATTTCTTTAGGCGGCAAGCCCATAATCGCGATGTCAATTTCGCCGTCACGCAGCAATTCAACCAGTTGCTGGCGGTTGCGCACTTCAATTTTAATTTGCAAATTGGGATAGTCTTTTTTAAATTCCACCAACAAATGTGGCAAAAAATACTTCGCCGTGCTTACCACACCAATTTTTAAGTGCCTAAATTGCGTGCCGCGAAAGCGTTCCATCATGGTATTTGCTTCGTTGAGCGTGCTTGAAACACGCCGAGCATATAGCAAAAAGTACTCGCCAGCAGAGGTAAGCGCGACTTTTCTGTTCTCGCGTGTAAATAAACTCACACCGATATCTTCTTCCATCTCCTTGATTTGTAAAGAAATAGCAGGTGCTGAAATGTGTAATTCTTCCGCCGCTCGGGTGAAACTTAGGTGCTTTGCAGCACTTAAAAATATTCTGATTTGGCGCAATGTGAGGTTTTTCATATTTTAGTTAAGAAATACTTAATCTTAGATAAAGAATTTATTAATATAACTTAACTTTAAAGTTTAATAAAGTAACACAACTATTCTTTAAATTAAATTGGAAGGATGAGAAATATGGCTAGCCAAATAATTAGCAGTAATGAAACCATGAAAGAGGGTAAGGATCGCTATAAAGCGGGCGTTTTACCTTACAAAAAAATGGGTTATTGGCAGCCTGATTACCAGCCAAAAGATACTGATTTGCTGGCGATGTTCCGTATTACGCCGCATGCTGGCAGTGATCCTGAAGAAATTGCGGCAGCCGTAGCAGGTGAGTCTTCCACCGCCACTTGGACGGTAGTGTGGACTGACCGATTAACCGCTTGCGAACTCTATCGCGCCAAGGCTTACCGCGTTGAGTCGGTGCCGAATACTGGCGAAGGCACCAAAATAGAAGCGCAGTATTTTGCGTATATTGCTTATGAGCTGGATTTATTCGAAGGTGGCTCTATCGCCAATTTGACCGCGTCGATTATCGGCAATGTGTTTGGCATGAAGGCGGTGAAAGCGCTACGTCTAGAAGATATGCGCATTCCAGTCGCCTATTTGAAAACTTTTCAAGGCCCTGCGACTGGCGTGATTGTTGAACGTGAGCGTTTAGATAAGTTTGGCCGTCCATTATTGGGTGCGACAACGAAGCCAAAATTAGGCTTATCTGGCCGTAATTATGGCCGTGTCGTGTATGAGGGTCTTAAAGGCGGTTTGGACTTTATGAAAGATGACGAGAACATTAACTCGCAGCCTTTCATGCATTGGCGCGATCGTTTTCTTTATTGCATGGATGCGGTGAACAAGGCTTCTGCTGCGACAGGTGAGGTGAAAGGCCATTATTTGAACGTGACTGCTGGCACGATGGAAGAGATGTATAGACGCGCCGAATTCGCTAAAGAATTAGGCTCAGTGATTATTATGATCGACTTGGTCATCGGTTATACCGCGATTCAATCTATGGCGCTGTGGGCGCGTCAGAACGATATGATTCTGCACTTGCATCGCGCTGGTAATTCAACTTATTCACGCCAAAAAAATCACGGTATGAACTTCCGCGTAATTTGTAAGTGGATGCGTATGGCGGGCGTGGATCATATTCATGCAGGCACTGTGGTGGGTAAGCTGGAAGGCGATCCGCATATGATTCGTGGTTTCTATGACACCTTGCTAGATGATCACACACCACAACAGCTCGAAAAAGGTTTGTTCTTTGAACAAGACTGGGCATCGCTCAAAAAGTGTATGCCAGTGGCTTCTGGCGGCATTCATGCGGGACAAATGCATCAACTACTCACTTACCTTGGCGATGACGTGGTGTTGCAATTTGGCGGCGGCACGATTGGGCATCCAGATGGTATTCAAGCGGGTGCAGTGGCTAATCGTGTGGCATTGGAAGCGATGGTACTAGCGCGTAATGAAGGCCGTGACATTTGGAACGAAGGTCCGCAGATTCTGCAAGATGCCGCCAAATGGTGTGGTCCGCTCAGGGCGGCAATTGATACCTGGAAAGATATTACGTTCAATTACGAATCTACCGATACCGCCGACTTTGTGCCAACCGCTACAACCAGTTTCTAAATTATTTGGCTTTTAATTAGGAGAATTTATTATGATGACCAACCCGAATGGAATAGTAACGCAAGGGCAGTTCTCTTTTTTGCCAGCGTTGACTGATGTGCAAATTACCGCGCAAAT
The DNA here is from genome assembly GCA_031381645.1 of Methylotenera sp. Taxonomy (GTDB): domain Bacteria; phylum Pseudomonadota; class Gammaproteobacteria; order Burkholderiales; family Methylophilaceae; genus Methylotenera_A. The sequence continues at coordinate 3,860 of JANMYB010000068.1, read as the reverse complement.
TAAATATGCGCTTAGCAAAAGCTGGGCGCTATCGGTGGAGTATACCGATGACCCACACCCGCGGAATACTTATTGGGAAATGTTTGGCGCCCCGATGTTTGATTTGAAAGATCCAGCAGGCATTTTGATGGAGATTAACAATTGCCGCAAAACTTTCCCTAATCACTATATTCGGGTGATGGCGTTTAGCTCGGTGCGCGGTGTAGAAAGCCCGACCATGTCCTATATAGTGAATCGGCCTAAGAATGAGCCTGGCTTTAGTTTGGTGCGTCAGGAGACCGATGGCCGTAACATCCGCTACACCATTCATTCTTATGCGACCGATAAACCAGAAGGTGAGCGCTACTAGAGTATGACCGACAAAGTTGATATTCAAGCACTGTTAGAAGAATCTCATATCAATGAAGTGCTGGATAGGCTTGATCAAGATTTAGTGGGTTTAGTGCCTGTGAAACAGCGCATTCGTGAGATTGCAGCTTATTTGTTGATTACTAAAGCGCGGTTGCAATTGGGCATTGAGGCCGCCAAACCTAGCTTACACATGTGCTTTACGGGGAATCCTGGCACAGGTAAAACGACAGTTGCCATGAAAATGGCGGATATTTTGCACCGACTTGGTTATATTCGCCAAAACCATGTAGTCAGTGTGACACGTGATGATTTGGTTGGGCAATACATCGGTCATACCGCGCCAAAAACCAAAGAAGTGCTGAAAAAAGCCATGGGTGGCGTGTTGTTTATTGACGAGGCGTATTATCTTTACAAGCCAGAAAATGAGCGCGATTACGGGCAAGAAGCTATCGAGATTTTATTGCAGACCATGGAAAATCACCGAGATGACTTGGTTGTGATTTTGGCAGGTTATCAAGATCGTATGGGCACTTTCTTTAAATCAAACCCTGGCATGTCGTCGCGTATTGCACATCATGTTGATTTTCCTGATTATGATGAAAATGAGCTACTGGATATTACGAAGTTGATGGCTAGTGCCATGCATTACAATTTGGATAAAGCTGCATTTAACGCGATGAAAGAATATATACAGCGGCGCAAGCAGCAACCTCATTTTGCAAATGCGCGTTCCATTCGTAATGCCTTAGACCGTGCTAGATTGAGGCAAGCGAATCGATTATTTAATGATGCAATTAAACATAAAAAAGACACCACAGCAGAAGATTTGTCATTAATTACAGAACCAGATATTCGTGCTTCGCGCGTGTTCAGTGGCGGACTTGATATAAAGTAAGTCTAAAAGAAACTTTAATTTTCATAAATAAATAACGTGCTAAGAAGGTAAAGTATGTCTAAAAAATTTCCAATTATAGCGATTACTGGTTCATCAGGATCTGGAACAACTACAGTTAGGCAGAGTTTTCAGCATATATTTAGCAGAGATAAAATCAACGCAACCGTTATAGAAGGTGATTCATATCATCGCTATGAGCGTGCCGAGATGGATGCCCTGATAAAACAATACGATCATACTCCAGGGGGCAATTTCAGCCATTTTGGCCCAGAAGCTAATGTATTAGGTGAACTAGCGAACACATTTGAAACTTTCGGTAAAACTGGTCGTTGCAAAACACGAAAATATATTCACTCGGACGACGAAGGACGCCCTTACAACCAAAAAGCAGGCACTATGACGCCTTGGGAAGATGCGCAATCGGAAATGTTGTTTTACGAAGGGTTGCACGGTGGTTATGTGGGCGCAGATGCTGATGTGGCGAAACATGTGGATTTACTCGTTGGCGTGGTGCCAATTATTAATTTGGAATGGATACAAAAGTTACATCGCGATAAAAAAATGCGCGGTTATTCGTCAGAGGCAGTGATTGATACCATTTTGAACAGAATGCCCGATTACATTCATCACATTTGTCCGCAATTTTCGCGCACGCACATCAATTTTCAACGTGTGCCAACTGTAGATACATCTAACCCATTCATTGCAAAGGATATTCCTAGCCCAGATGAAAGCATTTTGGTGATTCGTTTTGCCGATCCCAAAGGTGTAGATTTTCAATATTTACTCAGCATGTTGCATGGCTCAATGATTACGAGACCAAATACGATTGTGGTGCCGGGCGGAAAGATGGGCTTGGCATTGCAATTTATTTTCACACCAAGGGTCTTACAGCTTGTGGAGCAGAGTAAAAAATAATAGCATTCGTTTCGTTAAGGCACTCGTTCGATAACACAGCCAAGCAACAGCACGCTCGGCCTGCCTTTGACGTCAGTAATATAAAGCAAATTCACGCCATAATTAAAGCGCAGACGAAATTGATAGTTCAATGAATTTACACCAGCGTGTTAGATAGGTTGTAAGGTAAAATAATAAAATGAGACGCAAGCTTGTAGTGGGTAATTGGAAAATGAATGGGCGCATAGCGCAAAATCAGGCCTTGCTACAAGCTATTTTAGCAGGTGTTAAAAACCTTAATAAAGCTGACTATGTTGCTTGTATTCCTTACCCTTATTTACCACAGGCGCAGCAACTGTTGCAGGGCTCAAACGTCGCTTGGGGTGCGCAAAACTTGTGTGCGGATGAAAATGTGGCGCTAACAGGCTCAGTTTCTCCCTTTATGCTCACTGATTATGGTTGTAGCTATGTCATTGTAGGGCACTCTGAGCGTCGCATTCAGTTTCACGAGACAGATGACACGGCTGCAAGTCGCTTTAATTCGGCACAAAATGCAGGCTTAACACCTATTTTTTGCATGGGTGAGTCGCGCGACGAACGTGACTCAGATTGGACAGAGTATATTGTTGGGCGGCAGCTAGATTCAATCATTCGGCGTTTTGATGTACAAGTACTCAATCATGCCGTATTGGCCTACGAACCACTTTGGGCGGTCGGCACAGACAACCCCGCAACACCGGAACAAACCCAAGAAGTGCATGAATTTATGCGCAGTCGCATTGCTAGATGCGATAAAGAAGTTGCTAAAAATGTGCGAATTTTGTATGGTGGTAGTATACAACCCAAAAACGCAGCGGCTTTGTTTGCAATGCCAGACGTTGATGGAGGCTTGGTAGGTAGAGCATCGCTAAATGCTGAGCAATTTGTAGCTATTTGTAAAGCAGCTAATCAATAGAGTATAAAAATGAAAATAGGCATTCCAACGGAAGTGAGAAGTGAAGAATGTCGCGTGGCCGCGACGCCAGAAACCGTAAAAAAAATGGTCGGTTTGGGTTGCCAAGTTTTAGTGCAAAAAGGCGCTGGTGAACGTGCCAGTGTTACCGATGAAGCATACAAAGCCGTTGGCGCCGAGTTGGTTTCTGCAAAAGATGTGTTTAAAGCCGATTTAATTTTAAAAGTGCGCGCGCCAGAAGCGGCCGAAATAAAAGCCATGAAAGCTGGCACTGTTTTAATCGGTTTGCTAGAGCCATTTAATCAGCCACAACTGCAAGCGTTAGCAGCACAAAATCTTACCGCTTTTTCACTCGAAGCCTTACCTAGAAACTCCCGCGCGCAGAGTATGGACGTGTTGTCATCCCAAGCCAACGTGGCGGGCTACAAAGCCGTGCTGCTGGGTAGCCATTTTTATCAACGCTTTATGCCCATGTTAATGACTTCTGCAGGTACGGTGAAAGCCGCACGGGTATTGGTTCTTGGGGCAGGTGTTGCAGGCTTGCAGGCTATAGCAACTGCTAAAAGATTAGGCGCGGTGGTTGAGGCTTCCGACGTGCGACCAGCCGTGAAAGAACAAATTGAGTCGCTTGGCGCAAAGTTTTTAGATGTTCCGTATGAATCTGAAGAAGAAAAAGAATGTGCGTCGGGCGTCGGCGGCTATGCGCGCCCAATGCCCGCTTCATGGATGCAACGTCAGGCGACGCTTGTGGCGCAACGCGCCGCT
>JANMYB010000018.1:0-11710 GCA_031381645.1 Methylotenera sp. | reverse complement strand
AACTTTAGTTTCTACGCCAATATTGTTGATAATATTGGTAATGACGCCCGCTTGGTTTAGCGTGTAAAAATGCAAGCTGGGCGCGCCCCAATTTAGTAAGCGCTCACAAAGTTCACTCACCACATCTACACCCAGCGCGCGCAGTGAAGGCATATCATCTGCATAAATCTCCAGACGCAAACGTAACCAGCGTGGAATTTCTGCACCACATACACCAGAAAAACGGGCTAATTGCGTGTAGTTATAAATCGGCATAACGCCTGGCACAATCGGCACCTCAATACCATCTTTACGACAGCTATCCACAAACCTGAAGTAAGCGTCCGCATTGTAAAAATATTGCGTAATGGCTGAATTAGCGCCCGCTTCTACCTTGTGCTTAAAGTTGGCCATGTCTTTGGTAGCTGATAGCGCTTCTGGGTGAAACTCTGGATAAGCAGCAACTTCAAGATGAAACCAATCCCCAGTTTCCTTGCGAATAAACTTCACTAGCTCAGCGGCATATTTAAAATCGCCCACACTCACCTCGCCAGAAGGCACATCGCCGCGTAGCGTGACCAAACGCTTGATACCATGCGCTTTATAAGCAGTTAGCAACTCGCGAATCTCTTCTTTGCTGGATGAAATGCAAGAAATATGTGGCGCGGCTTGGTGGCCTTCTGCTTGCATTTCAAACACCGTTTCTTTGGTACGATCCGTCGTAGAGCCGCCTGCACCGAAGGTGACCGAGAAGAATTCTGGTTTAAATTTGGCAAGCTGCGCCCGTGTTTCGCGCAAGTTGGCAATCCCATCCGCCGTTTTTGGCGGAAAAAACTCAAAACTTAAAGGTATATTTTTCACTACTGCCCCAACTCAAACATTTAATCTTTTTTCTTTTTATCATCAATCACTATGGCGCTTAAAATCCACGAAATCACACTATAGGCAAACGCACCAATAATGCCCGCCTTCAGCGTATCTACTGCAAAGCCTTGCAAAAAGTGTCCGACACCCCAAAACAGTACGCCATTAATCACAAAAATAAACAAGCCTAAAGTAATAATAGTCACGGGTAATGTAAATATCACCAAAATTGGCTTAATCAACATATTGGCCAAACCAATCACCACCGCGGCCACTAGCGCAATCCAAATACTAGACACATGAATACCTGGTACTAAATATGCCACGCCCAGCAATGCCAGCGCGTTTAAAAGCCATCCTGCGAGTAATTTCATGGTCTTCTCCCTATTTAATCAGAAAACTGATAATAAACACTAAAGCTGGCAAGCCAGCAAGTGTTTCTAATAACGATAAGTATCTGGCTTATAAGGGCCTTGTTTAGAAACGCCAATATACGCCGCTTGCTGGTCAGTTAAAGTCGTCAGTTGCGCATTGAGTTTCTTCAATTGTAACACCGCTACTTTTTCATCCAAATGTTTTGGTAACACATAAACGCCTACTGGATAATCGGCTTGGCGCGTAAACAACTCAATTTGTGCGATGGTTTGATTGGCAAAGCTAGAGCTCATTACGTATGAAGGATGGCCAGTGCCGCAGCCCAAGTTTACCAAACGACCTTTGGCTAGCAGAATAATTTTCTTTCCATTTGGGAAAATCACATGGTCAACCTGTGGCTTGATTTCATCCCACTCATATTTTTCAAGCGACGCAACGTCAATCTCGTTATCAAAGTGACCAATATTACACACAATGGCTTGGTCTTTCATTTTCGCCATATGGTCATGCGTAATCACGTGATAATTACCTGTTGCCGTTACAAAAATATCCGCATGTTCAGCTGCGTAATCCATCGTCACTACTCTATAACCTTCCATCGCCGCTTGTAGTGCGCAAATTGGGTCAATTTCTGTTACCCACACTTGGGCAGATAACGCGCGCAATGCTTGTGCAGAACCTTTACCCACATCGCCATAACCAGCAACCACAGCCACTTTGCCTGCAATCATCACATCCGTTGCGCGTTTAATCGCATCCACTAAACTTTCACGGCAGCCGTATAAGTTATCAAATTTTGATTTAGTCACAGAATCGTTGACGTTGATTGCTGGGAAAGCTAACTTGCCTTCTTTATGCATTTGATACAAACGATGCACGCCCGTAGTCGTTTCTTCCGTCACGCCAATAATTTTAGCTAAACGTGTTGAGTACCAAGTTGGGTCAGTTTTTAGTTTCGCTTTAATTGAGTCAAAAAGACAGATTTCTTCTTCAGATGTTGGGTTTGCAATCACGCTTAAATCTTTTTCTGCGCGCGTACCAAGATGCAATAGCAATGTCGCATCGCCGCCATCATCCAAAATCATGTTCGTAAACGTTGGTTTACCATCTTGGCCATCCGCCCACTCAAAAATACGGTGTGTGTAATCCCAATATTCGGTTAATGTTTCACCTTTAATCGCAAACACTGGTGTACCGCCAGCCGCAATCGCCGCCGCCGCGTGGTCTTGTGTAGAGTAAATATTGCATGACGCCCAGCGTACTTCTGCGCCTAAGTCTTTCAGCGTTTCAATCAACACCGCAGTTTGAATCGTCATATGTAGTGAACCTGTAATGCGCGCACCCTTTAATGGTTGCGTAATCGCAAACTCTTCACGAATCATCATTAAGCCTGGCATTTCGGTTTCGGCAATGGCAATTTCTTTGCGACCAAAGTCGGCTAAGCCAATATCGGCAACAATATAATCTTTAGTTTTTACTTTGTTTGAATCGGTCACAGTATTCATTTTATTTTCCTAAAATAATGAAATGGTGTAACCAGCAGGGAATGGAAATTTTAGAACTAAAACGACTTTTTAAGTTTAACGTTTTGTTCACCCAGTTCCCGTGTCTGGCACGGTTAAATAATAGGTGAACGCCGTTTGAGAGATTCTTATCTCCCTAACCGAGCCTAGAGCCACATGGAATGGCTTCGCAACGTTCCTCGGTTAATTTTTACTGCTTGATAGAGCGCATTATAGCGAAATCGTTCAGATTGTCAAAATTGCGCTTAGATAATGCGTTTTTGACACGTGTAAAAAACAACGCCCTGCAAGCCAGTATCCATAAGGCTTGTAGGGCATGCTAATAATGATAAGCTAATTAACTACTAACTTTTTACTTAGCAGCTGCTTTCAGCGCTGCCGCTCTATCTGTTGCTTCCCAAGTAAATTCTGGCTCTTCGCGACCAAAATGGCCGTAGGCAGCAGTTTTGGTGTAAATGGGGCGCAGCAAATCCAGCATTTTTACAATGCCTTTTGGGCGCAAATCAAAATGCTCGCTGACTATCTGTGTCAACTTTTCATCTGAAATTTTGCCTGTGCCATAGGTTTCTAACATAATAGAAGTCGGTTTTGCCACACCAATCGCATAGCTGATTTGCACCATACATTTGTCGGCCAAGCCTGCCGCTACAATATTTTTAGCCACATAACGTGCTGCATAGGCCGCGCTGCGGTCAACTTTGGATGGATCTTTACCAGAGAAAGCGCCACCACCGTGTGGTGCTGCGCCGCCGTAAGTATCGACAATAATTTTACGGCCAGTTAAGCCGCAATCACCTTGCGGGCCGCCAACTACAAAGCGACCAGTTGGGTTGACTAAGTATTTAATGTCACCTTTAATCAATTCTTTTGGCAACATCGGCTTGATAATTTCTTCAATTACCGCTTCGCGAATATCTGCCAATTGCATCTCTGGCGCGTGTTGCGTTGAAACCACCACGGTGTCGATTGAGTCTGGTTTACCATCGACATATTTAATGGTGACTTGCGATTTTGCATCTGGGCGTAGCCAAGATAACACGCCATTTTTGCGCAATTGCGCTTGGCGTTCCATTAAGCGGTGGCTTAACCAAATGGGCAAGGGCATTAATTGCGGTGTTTCGTTGACCGCATAGCCAAACATCAGGCCTTGGTCACCCGCGCCTTGGTCTAGCGGGTCGTCATGTGCACCATCTACCCCTTGGGCGATGTCGGGCGATTGTTTGTCATATGCTACTAAAACTGCGCAACCGCGGTAATCAATGCCGTAATCAGTATTATCGTAACCGATGCGTTTAATCGCTTCGCGCGCGACTTTAATATAATCGACATTGGCAGTAGTAGTGATTTCGCCAGCCAACACGACTAAACCCGTGTTAGCTAAGGTTTCTGCGGCTACGCGCGCAGTTGGGTCTTGCGCTAAAATCGCGTCTAAAATACTGTCTGATACTTGGTCTGCGAGTTTGTCTGGATGGCCTTCAGAAACGGATTCTGAGGTAAAAAGATAGTTATTCATTTGTGCGCCTTGAAAAAAATTTATAAAAAGTAAAACAATACTCACTAAAGGCTAAAGGAATATTGAAAATCACTTCGAGGCGCGTATTCTACACTTTAAATCAACTAGTTGTCGCAAATTTGCTAGAATAGCGTAACTTTAAATTGTTAAGATTATGTTACTAAATTTCACCAAAATGCAGGGCGCTGGCAACGATTTTGTGATCGTTGACGGCTTTACCTCGCCTATTGCATTGACCTCGACGCAAATTAAAAAAATTACTAATCGTCATTTTGGCGTGGGTTGCGACCAATTATTAATTGTTGAAAAGACGACTCTGCCTAATGTAGATTTTAAATATCGCATTTTTAACGCCGATGGTGGCGAAGTAGAACAATGCGGCAACGGCGCGCGTTGTTTTGTGCGCTTTGTGGTGGCAAAAAACTTGACGCAAAAACGCGAAATAGTCGTAGAAACTGCCAGCGGATTGATTACGCTGACTTTATGCGACGATAATCAGGTGGCGGTGAACATGGGTGCGCCGATATTCGAGCCTGCAAAAATCCCTCTTATTGCAGAAAAAAGGCAAAAAACATATGAACTACAACTACACAAACAAACCATTGAATTAAGTGCTGTTTCTATGGGAAATCCACATGCGGTGACAATTGTGGACGATGTCGAAATTGCAAACGTGGCAGAGCTTGGCCCGCTAATTGAAACGCATCTGAGTTTTCCGCAGCGTGTCAACGCTGGTTTTATGCAAATTTTAAATGCGCACGAAATCAAACTGCGCGTGTACGAACGCGGTGCTGGCGAAACACTGAGTTGCGGCACGGGAGCTTGCGCTGCTGTGGTTTCGGGCATTCAACTTAGCTTGTTGCAATCACCTGTATTAGTCAACACGCGTGGTGGTAAACTGCAAATTACTTGGGCAGGAGAAGACCAACCAGTGACGATGACAGGCGAGGCAGAGCTTGTGTTTGAAGGCAGTATTAATATTTAAAGGAACAAAAATGCAAGAAAATGGAATTCAAGAAAATGACATTAAAGTTTACTTAAAAAGTCATCCCGAATTTTTTGAGCAAAATGCCAGTTTTTTAGCTGATATTCATTTACCCAGCCCGCACGGTGACGGCACGATTTCACTCGCCGAGCGCCAACAATTGGCGCAGCGCGATAAGATTGATGCGCTTGAAACCATGTTTGCCGAACTGGTGTTAAATGCCAAAGATAACGATACTATCGCTAATAAAATTCACGCATTAAATATTGATCTGCATAAAGCCAAAAATTTTGACACCATTGAGCAGCTGATTACAGACGTTTTACCAGAACATTTTGAACTTAGTGACACTTGCTTGCGCATTTGGGCAAACCCTCTCAATTCTAGAAACCGTACAAACTTAGTGTTTAGCACAGTGTCAGAAGAAGCTAAAACATGGATAACAGAGCTCGCACAACCCTACTGCGGATTATCGACCGCGTTAATTGCCGAAAACTGGTTTATTGAACCAGCTTGCTCAATCGCCATTATTCGCTTGAAACTGGAGGAGTGCATTGGCTTCTTAGCGTTTGCCAGTGATGATGAAAAACGCTTTTATGCCGAAATGGGCACCGATTTCCTCACCAAAATTGGCGAGATTACCAGTGCCGCTTTATCACGGCACTTGGAACTAAGTTAAGCCATTTAACTTAAACCTAATGTGGAACTGCTAAGCGAAAACTTACTTCCTGAGTACTTGGAATTTTTAAATTTTGAGCGCGGTTTAAGCCCGCTCACCCGCGAAAATTACGCGCGAGATATTTCTCAACTTATCAAATTAGCCGACACAACTGCGCTAAATGATCTACAAATCAATCATATACGCCGCTTTATCGCTATGCTTCACGCTAAAGGTTTAGGTGGCAAAAGCATTGCGCGCATGCTTTCAAGTTGGCGCGGCTTTTTCACTTTTTTGGTCAATCGCAAAGGTTTTACCAATAATCCCGTCATCGGTTTGCGTGCACCAAAATCTGCCAAAGCTTTGCCGCAAGCGCTTTCTATTGAACAAGCCACAAAGCTAGTGGATATTGACGGCGATGATGTTTTGAGCGTGCGCGATCACGCGATTTTAGAGCTGTTTTATTCCTCTGGTTTGCGCTTGAGTGAGTTGGTCAATTTAGATATTGATGCGCTGGATTTCTCGGCTGGCACAGTCGAAGTGACAGGCAAAGGCAACAAAACGCGCATTGTGCCCATGGGTGCGCACGCCATAGAAGCACTTCAAAAATGGTTACAAATTCGCTCAACTATTTCTAATATAAACACCTCTGTAAAGCCCGTCTTTATTGGCTTGCAGGGCAGACGTATTTCAGCACGAAATATTCAATATCGGCTAAAAGAATGGTCGATTAAACAAGGTATTAATTCAAGCGTACACCCGCATATGCTGCGTCACAGCTTTGCTTCTCACGTGCTGCAAAGTAGCGGCGATTTACGCGCCGTGCAAGAAATGCTAGGCCACGCCAACATTAGCACCACGCAGGTTTACACGCATCTGGATTATCAACATTTAACCAAAGTGTATGACCAAGCGCACCCTAGAGCAAAGAAAAAATAGGCTCTAAAAGAGAGTTAGGATAAATTAAATGATACATAGCTATCACGGCCACATTTATTTTACTTTGCGAGAGGCTGCACTTGCTGCGCAAGTACGCGAAAACATTTTGAAGAATTTGCCGCAACTCACATACGCGGGTCAGCTTATCCCCATGCCTATTGGCCCGCACCCTAAGCCTATGTTCGAGATTCATATTCCAGCATCTCACATCAACTTAGCAATGGCAACTATTGATAAGCTACGGAAAGAGCTTTCAGTACTTATTCATCCTGTACAAGCAGACGAGCTTGAGGCACATACTAACGCCGCGAGGTGGTTGGGCGAAAAACTGCCGCTTAAATTAGACATTTTAATGAGATAGCGAAAAAAATATTTGAAGAATTGCAATTTTCTGTTATCTTAAAAAGCATGTTTAGGCGTTTGGCTCTCAATTTTGTTCTGATTTTCTTATTTGCTTTTGCGCAAATAGGCGCGACGTCGCATGCAATCAGCCACATTGAAGATTTTACAAAGCATAGCCAAGACGATAAAAACACCCACAAAGGTCACTGCGCGCAATGCTTGAGTTATGCCGAAGTAGCAAGCGGTTTACAGTCGCAGCCTTTCACATTCTATTTCGCAACAGCACAGTTTACTGCCGCCACATTCCATCAGCTTAGCTATTCTTCACTCACCCATACTGCTTACGTAGCCCGCGCCCCACCTCAACTCCTCTAAATATTCATTTTCCAGCTAGTGTTAGCTGGCTTTTTGCTATTTATTTGAGGAGATTTTCATGTATTCCGTTACTTGCGCGCGCAAGCCGCTTATTTTAAAACCAATAGTCTTGGTGGTTGCCGTTTTATTTGTTCAACCCGCTCATGCGGATGAACCAACCAATATTAATTTAGCGCCAGTCGCAGTTACTGGCAATCCGCTCGGTGTGGGTTCCGATGAGCTGGTCGTGCCAGTTTCTGTGTTAAATGGTCGCGAGCTTTCATTGCGCCGCGAAGGCACACTTGGCGAAACGCTCAATGGCTTGCCCGGCGTTTCCGCAACACGCTTTGGGCCAAATGCTTCGCGGCCTGTCATCCGAGGTTTGGATGCCGAGCGCGTCAAAATCATGCAAAACGGCGTCGGTATTTTAGATGCTTCCGCTTTAAGTTTTGACCACGCCGTTGGCGTTGACCCACTAATTATCGAGCAAATTGATGTGGTGCGTGGCCCAGCGGCGCTATTGTACGGCGGCAGCGCGATGGGCGGCGTGGTAAACGCGATTGATCACCGCATTCCCAAAGAAAAGTTAGATGGCATTACAGGTCGCGCTGAAACGCGCTTTGGCGGTGCGGATGATACGCGCAATGGCGCGGTGGTGGTGGATGTTGGCAATGGGCAGTTTGCGATTCATGCAGATGCGTACAAACGCAAAACCAACGATTTGAAAATTCCAGGTTTTGCTGTTTCTAAACGTAAAAATGCGCTAGACGCCACGCCGCGCGAAAATCGCAGTAAGCTGGTCAATAGCGCCTCCGAAGGCGATGGTGGCGCGCTAGGTGCTTCGCTCACCTTTGATAATGGCTATGTCGGTTTGAGTTATTCCACGCTAGATAATCTTTACGGCGTGGTTGCGGAAGAAGAAGTGACGATTGACATGACCAGCGACCGCTGGGATTTTGCCACCGAGTTCACCGATTTGGGAAACACAATCAATCGCATGAAATTTCGCATGGCGCACACCGATTACGAACACAAAGAGTTGGAAGGCGCGGAAGTTGGCACAACCTTTACCAACCGAGGCCTGGAAGGCAGTCTGGAAGCGGGTCACAGGCCGATATTTGGGCTAAATGGTGTGCTTGGCTTTCAGTTTGATAACACCAATTTTGAGGCGATTGGCGCAGAAGCGTTTGTGCCAAGCGTGAATACGCAAAATAAAGCGGTTTATATTTACGAAGAATTGCCGCTTGGCAATGGCGAACAAAAGCACAAAATCACCTTTGGCGCTCGCGCTGGTCATACCCAAGTAGATTCTAAAGACAACGCGACTTTTGGCGCGGGGCAAAATAATAGCTTTAACCCAAATAGTTTTGCGCTTGGCGGCTTGTATCGCATTGATGAAAACTGGTCGCTCACCAGCAATTTATCGCACAACGAGCGTGCGCCTAGCTATTTTGAGCTTTACGCCAACGGTGCGCACATTGCCACCGGCCAGTTTGAGGTGGGCAATAGCAATTTTGCCAAAGAAAAATCGAACGGAATTGACGCGCAAATTCGCTGGAAAGATGCTAAAAATAGCTTCAGCTTAGGGGTCTATTACACGCGCTTTAGCAATTTTATTGGCTTATTTGATACGGGCAATGTTGACCCTGTGGATTTGTTACCAATTGCCCAATTTACAGCCGTGCCAGCGGTATTTAAAGGCCTAGAGGCAGAAGGTAAATTTAACATTGTGGATAATCTAGATTTAACTTTGCGTGGCGATTACGTGCATGCCAAAGATAATCGTAATAACGACTATCTACCGCGTATTGTGCCCTTAAGATTAGGTGCTGGTTTGCGCTATCAGTTAGGCAATTTTAGCGCGCGTTTAGATGCCCTGCACGCCTTTAAACAAAGCAACACCGCGGCTAACGAGCTAAAAACCGACGGCTATACGGATGTGACTGCAATGGTGGCTTACAAGCTGCCTGTGCCTAAGTTTAACGTGGAATTATTCGCCAAAGCCAATAACTTGCTAGATGACGAAATTCGCGAACATGCGTCATTTTTAAAAGATATTTCGCCAGCTGGCGAAAGGTCTATTTTATTTGGTGCGCGGGCGGATTTTTAACCACAAATCACCAAATACCACACTAATAAAAACAGCACTATTGCAATCATCACGGCCGCGCTGCCAATATCTTTGGCGCGTGCGGCCAGTGCATGGTGATCGATAGAAGTATGGTCAACCGCCGCTTCTACGGCTGAGTTAAGCAGCTCTACAATAAACACCAGCACCGTTACACCCACCAGCAAAACACGCTCAATATTGGTATTGCCTAAATAAAACCCCAGCGGAATCAACACCACCATTAGCCAAGTTTCTTGGCGAATCGCGGCCTCATTCTTATAAGCAGATTTTAAACCTGCAATAGAATATCCTGCCGCTTTAGCAATGCGCTCTAAACCATTTTTACTTTTGAATGGGCTTTCCATGTTGGCCTTTTATTAACTAATTAATCACGCAGATTTTAACATGCGTTATCATACTGTTTTTAGCATAAATGAGTAACCTTATGGCACGTACTGTACACTGCATTAAACTAGATAAAGATTTAGATGGCATGGACTTTCCGCCTTACCCGGGCGAGCTTGGCAAAAAAATCTACCTCAACGTAAGTAAAGAGGCTTGGGCAGCGTGGCTAAAACAGCAAACCATGCTGGTAAACGAAAACCGCTTAAGCCTAGCCGACCCCGCGGCACGTAAATATTTAAGTGAGCAAACCGAAAAATATTTTTTTGGTGATGGTGCGGATACGGCAAGTGGGTATGTGCCAGTGAAAAATTAATATTGAATTAACGTTCATTTTTAGGTTAGGGGCTTTTTGATATTTTCATATACAGAAATAAGAGAATGGCTACAATTTGGCTTTGTGGTTATAGGTGGAATGATTGCACTTTTTGCCTACTTTCAAAACCAACGACAGCGGCGACTTGAAAACGCACTTAAATTACTAACATTATTTAAAGAGTCTCTACGAGAAAACGATCTCGCCCATTGGAAAGAGCTTTACATCGGCACTTGTGAGCCAGCCTCTGCTCCTCAGGGTCACTTTATAAGTTATGAAGGGCTAGCCGTACCACTTGGCACAATGTGGTCTGAAGGCAGTGAAGACGACAATGCAATTCAACGTATGGCAGAAAGTTTTGAAATTATTTGCTTTGAAATACTTTCAGGCACAGTTGAAGCTAGAATTGTATGGTTTGAAATTGGTCAATTAATGTCAGAAATGCATAAATGGCTTAATAATGTTGAGCCATTGTACCCAGAAAAAACTTTCATTGAGCAGTATTATCCGTCTACTAAGAAAGTATTTAATAAGTATAAAAAAGAGTTCAAAAAATGGCCATTTCGAATTCATTGGCAATTCGAATAGCCTCTAGCTCGTAGGGCGGATTAGCTTGCGTAATCCGCCGTATGAAAACCTTCCATTCGGCGCAATACGCTTCGCTATTGACGCCCTACAAAACCAAAAATAACGCCTCTACAAGCCAATATCCATGCGGCTTGCAGAGGCATTGTTTTATGTCTAAAAAGACTTATTTTTATAAGTTTACTTTTTAAACGTCTTCACGCCATCGGCAGTCGCTAGCAACAGCACATTGGCTGGCCGCGCCGCAAATAAGCCATTGGTCACTACCCCGACGATTTGGTTGATTTTCGCTTCCATCGCCACTGGGTCTTCAATGTTCAAGTTCCATACATCTAAAATCACGTTGCCATTGTCAGTCGTAAAATCGCGCAATTTTGGTTGGCCGCCAAGCTTCACTAGCTCGCGCGCCACATAGCTTTTTGCCATTGGTAGCACTTCTACTGGCAATGGAAACTTGCCTAACACAGGTACATATTTGGTTTCGTCGCAAATACAAATAAAGGTTTTAGCCACGGCCGCGACGATTTTTTCACGCGTTAACGCCCCGCCGCCGCCTTTTAGCATGTGTAAATGCTCGGTAATTTCGTCCGCGCCATCTACATAAATATCTAAGCTATCTACCGCGTTTAAATCGAACACTTGAATGCCATGACCGCGTAAACGTTGGGCTGTAGCTTCACTGCTAGCCACTGCGCCTTCAATTTTGTGTTTTACTTTGGCTAGTTCTTCAATAAACATATTGGCGGTAGAGCCTGTGCCCACGCC
>JANMYB010000090.1:0-3478 GCA_031381645.1 Methylotenera sp. | reverse complement strand
GAGACGCTTAAAAGTGTCGATGCCATTGCGGCTGAGGATACGCGCCATTCTTCAGGCTTATTGAATCATTTTGGTATCAGCAAAAAATTAATAGCGGTGCATGAACATAACGAGCAGCAATCTGCAGAAAAACTATTGGCGGAACTAAAAAATGGTGAAAATATTGCGTTGGTGACCGATGCTGGCACGCCTGGCATTAGTGACCCTGGTGCGATTGTGGTAAAAATTGTGCGCGAAGCTGGCATAAAAGTGGTGCCGATTCCAGGTGTAAGCGCCGTAGTTGCTGCTTTATCGGCCAGTGGCATTACGCAAAATGGTTTTTACTTTCATAGTTTTTTGCCGGCCAGCGGCGCGGCGCGGCGCAAAATTTTGGAGCAATTAAAATCGCAAACTGTGACCTTGGTTTTGTACGAAGCGCCTCATCGCATTGTGGAATGCGTGGAAGATTTAGCGAAAATATTGGGCGGCGAGCGCCAGATTACTTTTTGCCGAGAATTAACCAAGACATTTGAAACAATTTATACCTGCCCTGCAAGCCGCGCCAGTGCTTGGTTACAGGCCGATGTAAATCAGCAGCGAGGTGAGTTTGTTTTGTTAATAGAAGCCGCGCCAGTGGTGGAAACGCGAGAGTTGAGCGAGGAAGCGCAACGTGTATTAAAATGCTTGCTGGCAGAATTGCCGTTAAAGCAAGCGGTGACTTTGGCCACCGAGATTACGCAATTGAAGAAAAATGATTTATACGATTTGGCACTAAAATTAAAGCAAGAAGTTAAAAAATGACAACTAAATTGACACTGACTCGCCCCGACGATTGGCACTTGCATCTGCGTGACGGCGCAGCGCTAAAAGCGGTGCTGCCCGATACCGCGCGACAATTTGCACGCGCGATTGTGATGCCAAATCTGCGTCCGCCAGTGACAACGGTTGAGTTGGCCAATGAGTATCACGCACGCATTTTAGCGGCGTTGCCAAAAAATATGGTGTTTGAGCCATTGATGACACTGTATTTAACTGACAACACGTCGGCGGATGAAATACAAAAAGCCAAAGCCAGCAGGTTTATTCACGGCGTCAAGCTTTACCCAGCGGGCGCGACGACCAATAGTGATTCTGGCGTAACGGATTTGCTTAAGTGCAATAAAGTGTTGGAAATCATGGAAAAACTAGGTTTGCCGTTGCTTGCACATGCAGAGGTGACTGATAGCGACGTGGATGTTTTTGATAGAGAGAAAGTATTTATCAATCGCCACATGACGCCTTTGTTGAAGCGCTTTCCAGCCCTAAAAGTGGTGTTTGAGCACATCACCACCCAAGATGCCGCCGATTTTGTGGCAAGCGCACCAAATAACGTGGCTGCGACCATTACAGCGCATCATTTGTTATTAAATCGCAACGATATGTTTAAAGGCGGCATTCAGCCACATCATTATTGCTTGCCGATTTTAAAACGCGAGGCGCATCGATTGGCTTTGGTAAAAGCGGCTACTTCTGGCAATGCGAAGTTTTTCTTAGGTACCGATAGCGCGCCGCACGCTAAACACACTAAAGAAGCCGCTTGTGGCTGTGCGGGCATCTATACTGCACATGCTGCAATCGAGTTTTATGCAGAGGCGTTTGAAGCGGCGAATGCTTTGGATAAGCTGGAAGCTTTCGCCAGTTTTTACGGTGCCGATTTTTACGGATTGCCGCGAAACAGTGAAAAAATTACGCTAGAAAAAACTAGCTGGCGGGTGCCGAATGAACTAGCGCTAGGAAATGACAGTCTAGTACCACTAAGAGCAGGGCAACAAGTGCACTGGAAACTAATTTAAAATTTGGGGTAAATATGCGTCAATTCAACACACTAATTTTTGCTATTTTAATCGGCCTAGCAAGCGCTCCAGTGCTTGCGTTTAGCACAGATGAAATTAATCAAAATAGCCTGCAGCGCGATTTTAAATTGTTAGATGTAGATAGCGATGGAAAGTTAAGCGCATCAGAAATTAAAAAAGACAGCATGTTTGATTTTAGCAGCTTCAGCAAGGCGGATAAAAATCACAATGGCAGTTTGAATCAAGACGAATATTCAACCCATAAATCGGCGGTGCAACAAAAAGAAGCCAAGCAAGCCGCTAGTGATAGCGCGATTACCACAAAAATTAAAAGCAAATATTTAGTCGAAAAGAACTTTAAAAGCTTTAAAGTCAGCGTAGAAACTAAAGACAGTATCGTGGTACTCAGCGGTTTTGTAGATAACCAAGCCACCAAAACGCGCGCGGGGCAAATCGCCGCGAGTGTAAAAGGTGTTAAATCAGTCAGTAATGGTTTGGTTGTAAAGCCTTAAAGTTTTAAAATAGATGCTCTGGAGGGCTCATGGATATTGGTCTGCAGGGCATGTGTTTTTGCCGTCATTCTGAGAGTGACGAAGAATCCAGCAATATAAAAATATCTCACCCCGTCATTCCGTACAAGCGTAGCGCGATACGGAATCCAGTGACTTTTGAACTATTCTTTTTTCGCTTTGTTAGCGACCCTATTTCTTTTGCTTAGCCAAAAGAAATAGGGGAAAGAAAAGGCTACCCCGCTGCCGCTTTATCCTTCGGTCTTAGCGCCGCATCTGAGTGTCGGCTGCGGAACTCGCGCTTTCAGTGCTCAAACAGTCCTCGCCGCCTACCATCTGCCGCTCAAGCCGAAGGCGCGGCAAAGGGGATTGTCTGAGCGGGTGTTAGGATGAAAAGAAAGTAAAGTTATCTAAGACCAGCAATTCGTCTGCTATAGCTTTCTAGTTTACTACAAAGCTTTTCGGCTATTAAGTAAGTACGGGAGTATGAAGGTAGCCTGCGAAGTCCGCTGACAGTGTATTCGAATTCCTTATCTGAATAGCAATTGTTGAGTAATTTTAATGTCGCAATTTCTTGGGTGTTTAGTCGCACTTCGTGCCCAAGCTTTCGTCTTCTACATTCCGTAATTAAGGCGCAGATATTATGTCCATATTTACGACTTCTGAGTTCGCTGATGCTTAAGCCTCGACCAAGCAGAAAAGCTTTTAAAGCCAATTCTACTGCGTGGCCGACTAGGAAGTAAGCAGGGAAATTAATTTTCAGTCCGAGTTCTTCAAGGGCTGAATTGGGTGGAGGCTGTACTTTGTTGGCAGCTTGCAGGTAGTCTTTTGCTAGGCGCAAGTGTCCGAAAGGCGCAGTATTACTCATGCCATCATTCTATCAGTCATTACGACCTTTATCCACGCTGTGTTAAAATAGCGCTGAAGCTAGCCAGACAGTCGCCGCTTAGCAATAAGGGGAGGAAAGTCCGGGCTGCACAGAGCAAGATGACGGCTAACGGCCGTACGCCGTGAGGCGCGGAATAGGGCCACAGAGACGAGCGTATTAAGTTACGGTGAAACGCGGTAACCTCCATCTGCAGCAAGACCAAATAGGCTGGCAATAGGCGTGGCTCGCGCTGCCAGCGGGTAGGTTGCTTGAGCGCACGCGCAAGTGTG
>JANMYB010000082.1:0-72260 GCA_031381645.1 Methylotenera sp. | reverse complement strand
CTTGTTGTTGATAGACGCGGGTTGCGAGTTAGATGGTTATGCGTCTGACATCACACGCACTTTTCCCATCAATGGTAAATTTAGCGCGGCGCAAAAAGATTTGTATGAATTGGTGTTGAGCGCGCAATTAGCAGCGATTGACGTTGCAAAATCCAATAACCATTGGAACGCGCCGCATGAAGCTGCGCTAGATGTCCTGGTGCAGGGTTTTATCGATTTTAAATTGTGCAAAGGTACTAAAGAAGAAGTGTTGGAAAATGGTAGCTACCGCCAATTTTATATGCACCGCACTGGCCATTGGTTGGGTTTAGATGTGCATGATGCGGGCGAATATAAGGACAAGGCAGGTAATTGGGCATTGCTCGAAGCTGGAAATACTTTGACTGTTGAACCAGGTTGTTATGTCCGCCCAGCCGACAACGTGCCTGAACACTTCTGGAATATTGGTATTCGTATTGAAGATGACGTGCTGATTACCAAAACGGGTAACGAAGTGCTTACAAAAAAAGCCATTAAAACAGTGGCAGATATTGAAGCGCACATGGCGAGCAATGCATAAATTCGAAATAAATCAGAAGCCTATTGTGATTGTTGGCGGTGGCCCTGTAGGCGCGGTGCTAGCGCTATCATTACAACAGCAAGGCATTCCTTTTACTATGCTAGAGGCACGAGAAAAGGGCGCTTCGCATCAGGATAAACGTGCACTGGCGCTCTCTTATGGCAGTCGGCTAATATTAGAAAAATTAAATGTATGGCACGCCGTTGAGGCAAGTGCGACGGCGATTAACACGATTCATATTTCACAGCGCGGTGGTTTAGGGCGCACTAAACTAACTGCTGCAGAACACCAATTATCCGCAATCGGTTATGTCGTGTCTTATGGCGCGTTGACGCAAGCTTTAGATGCTGTGTTAGATACTTCAAGCGTGATTTATGGCGCAGAGGCAACGCATATTCAGCCAAGTTCAGAAATGAGCACCGTTACGTTTAGGCAAAATGAAGCCGTGCAAGTGCTAAGCGCGGCCTTGCTGGTGACTGCCGATGGAGGACGTAGCTTGAACGATATTGAAGGCATCCAAAAAGAAACCAAAGAATATGGACATGATGCATTGGTCACAAAAGTAATAACAGAATTGCCGCACAATCATATTGCGTATGAACGCTTCACACCAGATGGCCCAATGGCGCTGTTGCCAAATGGAAATGATATAAATTCATGTGAATTTTCATTGGTTTGGACTGGCCTGCAAGCCAATATCCATGAGGTCTCTGGCTTGGATGATTTGACGTTTTTAAAGCAGCTACATGAAGCATTTGGCGACAGAGTTGGTCGATTTTTAAGTGTCGAAAAGCGCATGAGCTTTCCACTTAAATTAAGCACGCTTAAGCCCTCCACTGCACCACATTTGGTCGTGATTGGTAATGCTGCGCAGACCATGCACCCCGTTGCGGGGCAGGGTTTTAATGTCGGCATGCGCGATGCTTGGACTTTGGCCGATTTGATCATCAAGACGCCGCTAAACGCACTGGGCAATGCAGAGATGCTCGCCAATTATAGCCAGCAGCGCAAACGCGATACGCGCGGCGGTTTATTATTTACCGATTTATTGGTGAATGTGTTTTCAAACGATTTGATTGGCGTGGTGAGTTTGCGCGGCGTGGGGCTTGGCATGTTGGATTTATTTAAACCTGCTAAAAATTTGTTAGTTGGCAAAATGAGCTTCGGTAAATGACAAAACATATTGAAACCGATGTGCTTATTGTTGGCGCTGGTTTGGTGGGCTTAAGCGCGTCGGTTGCGTTTGCAACGCAGGGTAAAAGCGTGGTCTTGGTTGATGCTAAAGCTGTGATGAATCAAAAATCGCAAGCTTGGGATGAACGTATCTACGCATTAACACCAGCCACAGAACAATGGCTAGAATCGCTTGGCGTATGGCAAGACCTTGATTTAACGCGCGTTTGCCCGATTGATGCGATGCATGTATGGCATGAAGATGAGGCACTTGTTTTAAATAGCGATGATGCGCATTTGCCAAAATTAGGCGTGATTATCGAAAATCAAAACCTGGTGGCTACGCTTTGGCAAAAAGTAAATGCACTAGAGGTGACTGTAATCACAGAAGTAAACTGTGTAAAGCTAGAGAATACGCAGCAAGCGGTGACGTTGAGCTTGAATAATCATCAGCAAGTGAGTGCGAAATTATTACTGGCGGCCGATGGCATTCATTCTTGGGTGAGGCAACGAGCTAATATTGAGGTGAAACATAAAGATTTTCAGCAAACTGCAATTGTGGCTAACTTTAGCACAGAAAAATCGCATAGAAATATGGCTAGGCAATGGTTTGCGACGCACGAAACGCTCGCGTTGTTACCGTTGGTCGGACAAAACGTATCGCTGGTCTGGTCAGTGTCGGCCGAAAAGGCTAGTGAGCTGTTAAAATTATCAAGTCAGGAATTAGCAGTAGCAGTACAAACGCAGTCGCAGGGTGTGCTAGGGGATTTAAAGGCTATTAGCAAAACGCTATCATTTGCCTTGCACAGTAAAACTGCAGTGCAGTTTGTAGCCGAGCGGCTTGTGCTAGTGGGCGATGCCGCGCACCAAATTCACCCCATGGCTGGGCAGGGTGTGAATTTAGGCTTTAGAGATGTAATGGAATTGACCTCTTTAGCGACTAAGCTACACCCCATGCAAGATTTAGGAGATGCGGCGTTTTTACGGCAATATGCGCGAGCTAGAAAAGCTGATACGCTAACAATGAATGCATTGACATCTGGCTTAGATGCTTTGTTTGCAAGTGATAGCAAGATGCTTAAACAATTAACAAGTTGGGGATTAAGGCAACTTAATCGTCAGGTTAGCGTCAAGAAATTATTAATACAACATGCGGCTGCGTAAGCTGCTGAATAGAAAGTAAAAATGAGCACAATTTTAAATAAGTTAACTGTAATTTCTTTGTTGGCGATGAGCCAGTTTGCATTGGCAGATGAAGCTAGCCTTAAAAAAGCCATTGAAGCGGCTTATCCGAAATTTAAAGTGGAAAGCGTTATAAAAACCCCTTACGCAGGCTTGTACGAGGTTTTTATGGGTGGGCAAATTGTTTATACCGATGAGAAGTTGACTTTCTTAATCGCAGAAGGCCGGTTAGTTGATCCTAAAACTAAAAAAGATGTGACGGGCGAGCGCATGGAAGAACTGACAAAAGTTGATTTTAATAGCTTGCCGTTAGATCAAGCGATTAAAGTGGTTAAAGGCAACGGCAGTCGTAAGCTAGTTGTATTCTCGGATGTGGATTGCCCATTTTGTAAGAAATTAGAGCAAAATGAATTGACGAACATCGATAATGTGACTGTCTATACATTTTTGTATCCGATCGAGCAATTGCACCCTGACGCAGCGAATAAATCAAAATCAATTTGGTGCGCGAGTAACCGTGTGAAGGCTTGGAATGATTGGATATTTAATAACAAATTACCTGCATCAGCTGCGAATTGCGAGGTGCCGTTAGAGCGTGTGGGTGAGTTGGCGCGCAAAATGGGCATAACCAGCACGCCAACGCTAATTTTCTCAGATGGCAGACGCATGCTAGGTGCGCAGCCACACAAAGAGATAGAAAAATACTTGTTAGCAGCAGCTAAAAAATAAGCTGACTAGGAAAAAAGCGTAAAGTACTTGTGAGACTTTACCCTTTTTCTGAAACTAAACCACAGACCCCATTTTGAATATTGGTAAGTACATCGCAATCACCAAGCCACCAATAAGCGTGCCCAATACCACCATAATTACGGGCTCCATCAGGCTGGACATGGCTTCTACCGCATCATCTACCTCGGCTTCAAAAAAGTCGGCTACCTTGCTTAGCATCGAATCTAGAGCGCCAGACTCCTCGCCAATGGCCGTCATTTGCAACACCATATTGGGGAATACTTGCGCGTTTTGCATGGCGACAGTGAGGCTGGTGCCTGTGCTAATCTCACTTTGAATGCGCTTAGTTGCATCAAAATAGACGCGATTACCAGCTGCACCAGCCACAGAATCTAGCGCTTCGACCAGAGGCACGCCAGCAGCAAACATGGTAGATAGGGTGCGCGCAAAGCGCGCAATGGTCGCTTTACGAATGATCTCACCAATAATTGGTAGTTTAAGCATGAGTCTGTCCATTGTGGATTGCATTTTTTCAGAACGCTTCCAGGTATAGAAGAAAAACCATAAGCCAAAGCCAATTGCACCGAATATGGCCCACCACCAAGCGACAAAAAATTCAGATATTGCCATCACGAGTAATGTTGGCGCAGGGAGATCCGCACCAAAACCATCAAATAGCGTCTTAAATGCAGGGATTACAAAAATCATAATAACTGCAACAATGACAAAGGCCACTACAATAATTGAAATCGGATAAAACAGAGCCGATTTAATTTTTCCCTTGATGGCCTGAATTTTTTCCTTATAAGTAGCCAAGCGATCTAGTAGCGTATCTAAAATACCTGCTTGCTCGCCAGCGCCAACTAAATTACAAAATAGGCTGTCGAAATAGAGCGGATATTTGCGGAAGGAGGTGCTCAAGCTGCTACCCGTTTCTACATCGGCTTTAATATCGCCAAGTAATTTGGCAACGGCAGGATTGCTATGACCTTTGCCTACAATATCAAATGCTTGTAGCAATGGCACGCCAGCTTTCATCATGGTAGCGAGCTGGCGGGTGAACAGCGTAATATCTTTATCGGTAATTTTGCCTTTACTGGCAAATGCGCTCTGTTTTTTAACTTTAGTAACTGTAATGCCTTGGCGCCTGAGCGTTGCGCTGACGAAGGAGTCCCCTGCGGCGCGCATCTCACCCTTGATGACTTTACCTTTTTTATCTTTACCCTCCCAAAGGTAGGTAATTTGTTTAGTTGCTGTCGCTGCCATATTGCATCCTTAAGTTAAATATGCAAATTCATTTTAAATTGTATTATTCATACAGTTTTTATTCATTAGTGCATGCCTCAACTTCAGCCATCGAAGTTAAGCCTTGCATCGCTTTAAGCACGCCAGATCTGCGCAAATCATTCACACCTTCTAGCTTGGCTTGATCGGCAATGTCATGAGCTGTGCCGTGTTTCATGATGATGCGACTAATCGCGTCTGTCACAGGCATCACTTGATAGATGCCAACACGCCCCTTGTAGCCATTGTTGCACATCTCACAGCCACCCTCTTTAGGGCCGTAAAGTTGAAATTTTTCTTTAAAGTCTTCTTCAATAAAGCCTACATCTAGCAAAGCTTCTTTGGGGATGTCGATGGGCACTTTACAGTTTTTGCATAGTCTGCGAGCCAAGCGCTGTGCGGTAATCAGCGATACTGCTGAGGCAATATTAAACGGCGCAACCCCCATATTCATCAAGCGAGTAAGCGTGGCTGGCGCGTCATTGGTATGCAAAGTAGAAAGCACCATATGACCCGTTGAAGCGGCTTTAATCGCCATATCAGCGGTTTCTAAATCGCGAATTTCACCAATCATGATAATGTCGGGATCTTGTCGCAAGAATGACTTGAGCGCTACAGCAAACGTCAGGCCTTGCTTATCGTTGACGTTGACTTGATTGATGCCTGCCAGCGGAATCTCGCATGGGTCTTCTGCAGTGGCAATATTCACACCAGGGTTATTTAAAATATTGAGGCAGGTGTAAAGTGAAACTGTTTTACCAGAGCCGGTTGGCCCAGTCACCAATACCAAGCCATATGGTCGACTGACGGCAGATAGTAGCGCATCCTTTTGTGCTGGCTCGTAGCCAAGCGCCTCAATACCTAGCGTGGCGCTGGTAGGGTCTAAAATACGCATCACAATTTTTTCGCCATGAATCAGTGGCAGAGTGCTGACGCGGAAATCAATGGTGCGGGTTTTGGATAGCACCAATTTCATGCGGCCATCTTGCGGAATGCGCTTTTCAGAAATATCTAAGCTGGAAATCACCTTAATCCGCGAAGCTAATTTATCTTTAATGGCTAGGGGTGGTTGAGCAACTTCTTTCAGTATTCCGTCAACGCGATAGCGAATACGGTAAAATTTCTCATAGGGCTCAAAATGTAAGTCTGATGCGCCAATATTAATGGCGTCTAGTAGCATTTTATTTAAAAACTTAACAACAGGTGCGTCATCCACTTCTTGGGTGTTGTCAGCCTCTTTCTCTTCGTCGCCCGAACCTATATCAAGGTCAAAATCGCCATCGGTATCTAGCGATGTCATAGCGGTATCTTTGGACTCGACTATTCTGTCTATCCATTTGCCTAGTTTGTCATCCTCTACCACCACTGGTGAAAGTGTCATACCCATTTGGAACTGCACGCTGTCTAAGGCATGCAAATTAGTGGGGTCAGAAATAGCAACAAATAACACATTGTTTTGACTGCGCAATGCAATCACGCGATTAGTTTGCATTAGCTTCAAATCAATGGATTTAGTCGGTAGATAGTCTGCATTAAACGCGTCTAGGTTAAGGTAAGGAAACCCGAAAGAGCGTGAAGAAGTCTCAGCAATTTTTTCAGCTGAAATTTTCCTGCTGATAATCGCTTGTGTTACAAATGGATTTTTGACTGTATTGGCTTGCTGCTGAATAGTATTGGCTTCAGCTTCGGAAAGCAAACTTTCTTGCACCAGCATGCGTGCAAGACCGCTTAATTTGATAGATGTTGCTGTTGCCGCCATTTGTAATTACTCACATTAATTCTAGCTTTTAATCTAGTTAATTATCTATTGTAGTTAAACTATTGTAGTTAAACAACATTTTTGTTTATTGTAATAATGCACTTTAACATTTTTTTTGTAAAGATATTGCACGTTTTTTTAGCAAATTCAATTTTTCCACCACAAAATTGGTAGTGATTTAAGCAACAGCTTTCAAACATACTTGACTTTTTACAATTCGTCACATATAAAGCGCATAGGTGTTTGAATCTTTTAGGTTTAATTTTTAGAGTCAAACGTTTTGGGGCGTAAGCTCTATGGTAAGTATATTGTTATGTAAGGATGTTGAAATGGCACTAGGTACCGTAAAATGGTTTAATGATTCAAAAGGCTTTGGCTTTATTACGCCAGATGATGGCGGAGATGATTTATTCGCACATTTTTCTGCGATTGTAGAAGCAGGTTACAAAAGTTTAAAAGAAGGTCAGCGTGTGAGCTTTGATGTGACTGAAGGCCCAAAGGGTAAGCAAGCTTCCAATATTCAAAAAGCATAAGTTTTAAATATTTAGCCGTGCATTTAAAAGCTCGCATTGCGAGCTTTTTTATTTGTAAATTAAATGCTCTGTAGACCAATGTCCATGCGGTCTGTAGGCTATCATTTTGATTGAATTAGTATTACATTTGTTTGATAATTTCTTCACCAAATTCGGCTGTACCCACTTGCGTTGCGCCTTCCATTTGGCTAGAAAAATCGCCCGTCACACGTTTAGATAAAATGGCTTTACTTACCCCAGCAAGCAATAAATCTGCGGCTTCCAGCCAGCCCATGTGGCGCAGCATCATTTCTGCTGAAAGGATAATCGAGCTGGGATTCGCCAAGTTTTTACCTGCAATTTTAGGCGCCGTGCCGTGTGTAGCCTCAAACATCGCTACGGTATCAGATAAGTTTGCACCAGGGGCAATGCCAATCCCACCGACTTGCGCCGCTAGCGCGTCGCTCATGTAATCGCCATTTAAGTTAGTGGCGCACACTACGTCATAATCGCTTGGGTGCAGCAAAATTTCTTGCAAAAATGCATCGGCGATGCAGTCTTTAATGACGATGCCATTTGGCAATTTCAACCACGATCCACCGTCAATTTCTACTGCGCCAAATTCTTTCTTGGCGACTTCGTAGCCCCAATCTCTAAAACCACCTTCGGTAAACTTCATAATATTACCTTTGTGGGTAATCGTGACCGATTTTCTTTTATTATCAATGGCGTACTGAATGGCCTTGCGGATTAGGCGCTTACTACCTTCTGGCGATACAGGCTTAATGCCAATCGCACAATTTTCTGGGAAGCGAATTTTTTTACGCATACCCATGTCACTTAAAAATTGGATGACTTTATCGGCTTCGTCCGTACCCGCCGCCCATTCAATGCCCGCATAAATATCTTCGGTATTTTCGCGGAATATCACCATATCGGTTTTTTCTGGATGTTTGACTGGGCTGGGCACGCCCGTAAAATATTGCACTGGGCGCAAACACACATATAAATCAAGCTCTTGGCGCAGCGATACATTTAACGAGCGGATGCCACCACCCACCGGCGTGGTGAGCGGGCCTTTAATCGAGATGACATAATCACGCACTGCTTGCATAGTTTCCGCGGGCAGCCACGTGTTGGCACCGTACATTTTTGTGGCTTTTTCGCCTGCGTAAACTTCCATCCAATAAATCTGTCGCTTGCCGCTATATGCCTTGTTCACAGCCGCATCCACCACTTTACGCATCGATGGCGTGATGTCAATTCCTATGCCATCGCCCTCAATAAATGGGATAATCGGGTTGTGCGGCACGTTGAGTGAGTTGTCCGCATTAACAATAATTTTTTCGCCTGCTGGGACGACAATTTTAGAACCTTGAATATTTGAAGCCATTGCATATCCTATATGATTTTATTATTTAATAAGCCGTTTAACGTGGTGTGCCAATTTAGCCCACACGAGAAGCACCCCACGTTAAAAGACTTCATCACCATCCCCAATGTTTATGCGGCTGGAAGGTTAGATACAGATAGCGAAGGTTTACTTATTTTAACCGATGATGGCGTTTTGCAACACAAATTAAGTCATCCCATACACAAAGAAATTAAAACTTATTGGGTGCAGGTAGAAGGCGTGCCTATGGATGTGGATTTAGCACCGCTAAGAAATGGTGTAGATTTGAGCGATTTTGTCACGCAACCAGCGCAAGTGCGCACCATCCATGAGCCTCATGGATTATGGCTTCGCGAACCACCGATCCGTAAGCGCAAAGCGATTTCAACCACTTGGTTAGAAATTAAAATTTCCGAAGGAAAAAATCGACAAGTACGCCGCATGACCGCTAAAATAGGCTTTCCAACCTTGCGTCTAATTCGCTATGCAATTGGTAGTTATACTCTTGATAATATAGAAACAGGAAGTTATAGGACTTTATGACTCAACCCAATATGAAACCTGTATTAATTTTCCGTTTTCTCGCGCACGAAGGTCCAGGCTACTTGGGCGATTTTTTAGACGCAAATAATATTCCTTGGCAATTAATAAAGGTAGATGAAGGTGAGTCATCCCCCCCGTCGATATTGGCTTGCAGCGGCATGGTTTTAATGGGCGGGCCGATGAGTGTGAACGATGATTTGCCTTGGATCGCGCCAATATTAGCGTTGGTTCGCGAAGCGAAAGCCAACAATATTCCTGTGCTTGGTCATTGCTTGGGCGGTCAGCTAATGAGCAAAGCGTTGGGCGCAGAAGTGACGCAAAATGCAGTAAAAGAAATCGGCTGGGGCGAAGTCAATGTGAGCAAAAACGAAGCCGCCAAAAATTGGTTCGGCAATATCGAAACGTTTAACGCATTTCACTGGCATGGCGAAACCTTTGCATTGCCAGAAGGCGCTATCCACTTGCTTTCCAGCGCATATTGTCAAAATCAAGCGTGGAGTATAAACAAACATTTGGCGTTTCAAACCCACATTGAGATGACTGCAGAAATGGTGACAAAATGGTGTGAAGAGGGCGTAGATGAAATAAAAGAATCCGCTAGCAGTCCGGCCGTGCAACAAGCAAACGACATGCAACAAGAGCTGCCATTACACTGTTTTTTCCTCAACAAAGTGGCCAAGCAAGTTTATACGCAGTGGATTCAAGGCTTAAAGTCTGAATAAACCTTGAATATGTTAAAATAGCGGCAATTCATAAAAAGCAAATATTATGTCTGGCAACACCATCGGTACTTTATTTACGCTGACTTCGTTCGGCGAATCGCACGGCGCAGCTATTGGCGGCGTGGTAGATGGTTGCCCGCCAGGTTTGACGCTATGTGCAGAAGACTTGCAGATTGATTTAGACCGTCGCAAACCAGGTACTTCGCGCCACGTGACGCAACGCCAAGAAGACGACGCGGTAGAAATTTTATCTGGTGTGTTTGAAGGCAAAACCACTGGCGCACCGATTGGTTTGTTGATTCGCAATACCGACCAGCGCAGTCAAGATTACTCAAAAATTATGAATACTTTCCGGCCTGGCCACGCTGATTACACTTATGCACAAAAATATGGTGTGCGTGATTATCGGGGCGGCGGGCGGAGCAGTGCGCGCGAAACCGCAATTCGCGTGGCTGCTGGGGCAATCGCTAAAAAATGGCTCAAAGAAAGATTTGATGTCATTGTTCGCGGCTATATGAGTCAATTGGGCGAAATTACCATTCCGTTTGAAACTTGGGATTGCGTCAATGACAACCCATTCTTTTCACCGAACACCAAAGTGCTGCCGCAATTAGAAGAATATTTGGATAAAATTCGTGCCGAGCGTGATTCGGTCGGTGCGCGTATTACCGTGGTGGCCGAAGGTGTTCCAGTAGGTTGGGGCGAGCCTGTATTTGATAGGTTGGATGCCGATATTGCGCACGCGATGATGAGCATTAACGCGGTAAAAGGCGTGGAAATTGGCGCAGGTTTTGCGGCCATTGTGCAGCGTGGCAGCGTGCATTCCGATGAACTTACACCAAAAGGTTTTGTGACCAACCACGCGGGCGGCATTTTGGGGGGCATTTCTAGCGGGCAGGAAATTCGCGTGAATGTAGCACTAAAACCCACTTCCAGCATTCCGCAAGAACGTCGTTCGATTGATAAAAATGGCAAGGCAATCACCATGCAAACCACAGGTCGCCACGACCCATGCGTGGGTGTGCGTGCTACGCCAATCGCCGAAGCGATGTTGGCGATTGTGTTGATGGATCATGCTTTGCGTCATCGTGCGCAAAACGCAGACGTGGTTTCAACTACGCCAAAAATATAGTTTTGAGTCACGCACTTCACGCCAATCTTTCCCGCTTTTACTTCGTTTATTACTTCTTCGTAGGCGCGTTTGTCCCGTATTGGGGCTTGTATTTGCAGTCGGAGCAGTTTTCGGCGGCAGATATTGGCATTCTCATGTCGCTATTCCAAATCAGCCGCATTTTTGCGCCCAATTTGTGGGGCTGGCTCGCAGACCACACCAAGCAACGCGTTAAGTGGATAAAACTCACCGCTCTATTAGGTTTGATGGGTTTTGTAGCGGTGTTTTGGGCACATGGCTTTTGGTGGTTATTCTTTGTCATGGCTGCGCTTAGCCTATTTACCAGCTCTACTTTACCGCTTTCAGAATCACTCACTTTAGCGCATCTCGCCACCACCAGCGGCCATTACAGCCGCATCCGTATGTGGGGGTCGCTCGGCTTTATCTGTGCAGCCATTATTTTGGGGTTTATGATTGATGCCTACGGCATTAAAAGTTTGCTGTGGTTTTTGTTGGCAGTGCAAATCACGTTGTTTTACCTCACTTTTAAGTTGCCAGAAGCCGTGATTGCACCACATGAAAATGATCACTTTTCCCTCTGGCAAGTCATCAAGCAACCTGCCGTCATCGCTTTGCTGATTGGCTGCGCGCTGATGGTGACGGCGCATGGCGTGTTATATAACTTTTACTCGATTTATTTGGCCGAACACGGCTACAGCAAAGGCATGATAGGCTTGCTGTGGTCGGTTGGCGTTATCTGCGAAATCGCTATTTTTATGCTGATGCCAAAAATCATGGCGCGCTTTAGTTTAAAAACCATACTTTTGACAAGTTTGGCACTGGCTGTATGCCGCTTTAGTTTAATAGGCGTTGCTGTAGATAATATGGTGCTGCTACTCATTGCGCAAAGTCTGCATGCGGCTACGTTTGGTAGCTTCCACGCGGCCTCGGTCGAGGTGATTACGCAGTTTTTTAATGGGCGCCATCAAGCGCGCGGTCAAGCCATTTATAACAGCGTAGCCTATGGCGTTGGAGGTACAATCGGCGGGCTTTCTGGCGGATATGCTTTGCAGTATTTGGGTGGCGAGCGCACATTTTTATTGGCGGCGTTATTTCCATTGCTGGGTTTTATCGTGATAGCATTGGGATTAAAGTTAGCACAAACGCATGCCTCAAAAGGTATGTTCAGTTGAAGGAACTTTGATGAAAGTTAAATTTTTATTGAGTTTGTTGATGAGCTTGCTAGCCGCGCAAGCGTTTGCCGAAACGCGCGTGAACGTAGTGGGATTGTTTAGCAATAAAGCGCTGGTGACGATTAATGGCGGTGCGCCGCGTAGCTTATCTGCAGGCCAAACGGTCGATGGCGTAAAATTAATTTCGGCGAATAGTGAAGTCGCGACATTTATGGTGGAAGGCAAGCGCCAAACGCTTAAAATGGGGCAGGCAGCTTCGGTTGCGGGCGGTGGTAGACCGCAAAATAATGATCCAGTGAGGTTGTATGCGGATCAATCAGGGCATTTTTTGGGCAATTTATCGGTGAATGGCGTATCGCTGAAATACCTAGTAGATACTGGCGCGACGACAGTTGCCTTCAATAGCGGAGATGCGAAATATGCAAAAATTGATTATGAAAAAGGCGAAAAAGGGTTGAGCTCTACCGCCAATGGTTTGGTGCAAGTCTATCACGTCAAATTGAACACATTAAAAATCGGTACGATTGTGTTGAACGATGTGGATGCTTCAGTCATTGAGGGCGGTTCGCCTAGCGTGGTATTGTTGGGTATGTCGGCGTTAAATCGGCTGGATATGAAGCGTGATAATTCTATTATGACGCTGACTAAAAAATACTAATAAAAACTAGAATAGCATGCCCTGCAAGCCTCATGGATATTGTCTTGCAGGGCATGCTATTTTGAATTAATTAAACTATTTCTTTTTAGCTTTAGTAGTTTTTGCCGCATCTTTCAGCACAAATGTCACCTTCATATTCACGCGATATTCTACAATTTTTCCGTTGGTCACCTTCACACTTTGCTCTTTCACCCACGCGCCAGTAATGTCGTGCAGAGAATCGGCAGCTTTAATTACGCCTTGTGCAACCGCATCTTCAAAACTTTTTTTACTAGAGGCAATAATTTCAATCACTTTTGCGACAGACATGTTGTACCTACTTTCTTAAAAAAACAGTTGAAAAATAAAATTTTTAGCTCATGGCTTTAACAACAAGTATACATAACAGGCCGATAATTGCGGTGAATCCCAATAATGCCAGTATGCAGGCATAGCCAACTTGCATACCACTTAATTGCCCGACATCGTACTCACTAACTTTGCTGTTGCGTATACCGAGAATTCTTAGTGTGACAGTCAGAATCAGTCGAATAGTTGATATCATTTTGTTGGGTCGTGCTATAGTGTGAGTCTATTGCATATTTATTCAGAATATTTTTTGATTCAATCACTTACCTGCATATTTTATGATAAAGCTGACGACTATCAGAATTGATGTCACAAATATCACGCCACCCATCAAGCCAGCAATAACAGCCTGTTTTAGTGTGATTTTAGCAGTGTCATCCTCGTAGCCTTTTTGTTGGCGAACGCCCAGCATGCTCCATGCTACTGCTTTCATGATTTGAAAAATAGATGCTTTTTGTTTGGTTTCTTGTGAAACTTTCTCTGTTTGACTCATAATAAGTCATGCCTCAATTATTTTTTACGTTTATCGTTTTCGATTAAAGCATATGCACTATGATTGTGAATACTCTCAAAGTTTTCACTTTCCACTACATAAGCATCAATACGTTTTTCGGTATTTAATTGTGCGGCCACGTCGCGCACCATGTCTTCCACAAATTTTGGATTATCGTAAGCGCGTTCGGTGACGAATTTTTCGTCAGGACGTTTTAGTAAGCCATATAACTCGCACGAAGCTTGTTTTTCCACTAAAGTGATAATGTCTTCAATCCAGATAAAATCGTTAATTAATGCGGTCACAGTGACGTGGCTGCGTTGATTGTGCGCACCGTAATCGGAGATTTTTTTGCTACAAGGACATAAGCTGGTGACGGGAACCAACACTTTTACTGTAATGTTGAATTTACCATTTTTAATCTCACCGATAAACGTAACATCATAATCTAATAGACTTTTTACACCAGAAATCGGCGCTGCTTTGTTAACAAAGTAGGGAAAACGCATTTCTACATAACCAGAATCAGCTTCTAAGCGCTTCACCATTTCGCGCAAAATGCTCTCGAAAGATTCAATCGAAATCGCGTGTTCGTTGGTGTTTAAAATTTCGACAAAGCGCGACATGTGCGTGCCTTTAAAGTTGTGCGGCAAATGCACATACATGTCGAAAACAGCCACAGTACTTTGTTCGCCACCACTTTTATCTTTAACAATGACTGGGTGACGAATAGATTTGATCCCGACTTTGTTGATGTCTAAGTGACGTACGTCTGGCATGCCTTGCGTGTCTTCAATCGGACTTTTGGCGTGATCTGGTAAGATGGGCTGGTTCATAAATTCGGGCGATTCCATAATTTTGCGCGATTCGGCATTAAGTTAAAATTTTACTCGCATGCGAGCATGTGTAAATAAGTTTTTCTTAGAGAGATAGATTGGGTTAAAGCCGAATAATTCAATAGAATTAATTTATTTTTTGTTGAATGGCTTTAGTAATCCCAGCGCTATCTAGGCCGCAATCCGCCAGCATGGTTTCATGCACACCGTGCTCGATAAACGTGTCGGGCAAACCAAGGCATAAAGTAGGATTGTTTAAGTTGAGCATTTGCATGACTTCTAGCACTGCCGATCCTGCTCCTCCCATCAGCGCGTTTTCTTCTACCGTTACAATTAAATCGTGTGAGCTGGCGAGTTGTGTAATTAAATCAATATCCAAGGGTTTGATAAAGCGCATATTAGCAACGCTGCAGCCCAATACTGATGAGGCTTCCAGAGCAGGTTTTAACATGCTTCCAAAAGCTAAAATCGCAATCCTTTTTTCAGTTTTACCTTTTTTAATAGAAGACTTGCGTACACTGGTACTTTTAATAATGGCACCTTTACCAATAGGCAAAGTTTCAAGAGCTTTGCTAATTGTTGCTCCAGTGCCAACGCCACGCGGGTAGCGCACCGCAGCTACGCCTTGGTATTGGTAGCCTGTCGTCAACATTTGCCTACATTCATTTTCGTCACTGGGCGCCATGATGACGATGTTGGGAATACAGCGTAAGTAGCTTAAATCAAAACTACCTGCATGTGTTGGGCCATCCGCGCCAACCAAGCCAGCGCGGTCGATTGCGAATAACACGTCTAAGTTCTGCAAAGCAATGTCGTGAATCAGTTGATCGTAAGCTCGCTGCAAAAACGTACTGTAAATCGCGACAACAGGTTTTAAGCCATCGCAAGCCATGCCTGCGGCGAAAGTCAGCGCGTGCTGTTCGGCAATGCCGACATCAAAATAACGGTTTGGGTATTTTTCTGCAAATGTATTTAAACCAGAACCGTCACACATGGCGGGCGTAATACCCACTAATTTATCGTCTTTTTCAGCCATATCCAGTAGCCAATCACCAAACACCTGTGTGTAAGTTTTTGCACTACTAGCACTGTATGAAACGCCATTGCTTGGGTCGAATTTGTTCACACCATGGAATTTATTCGGGTCATCTTCGGCAGGCTCAAATCCCTTGCCTTTTTGTGTCACAATATGCAAAAATTGCATACCTTTTAACTCGCGAATATTGCTTAAAGTATCCAGCAACACAGGCAAATCATGGCCGTCAATCGGGCCGATGTAATTGAAGCCAAACTCCTCAAATAGTGTGCCACCAGGTGCAACCATGCCTTTGGCGTGTTCTTCGGCGCGTTTAGCGAACTCTTTGACTGGCGGAGGCATGACATCTAGTACTTTTTTGCCACTGCGGCGCACGCTGTCGTAAAAGCGTCCAGAAAGTAATCTGGCTAAATAATTATTCAGTGCACCGACGTTGTTGGAGATGCTCATGTCGTTGTCATTCAAAATCACTAGCATGTTGGCGTCCATATCACCAGCATTATTAAGCGCTTCAAAAGCCATGCCAGCGGTCATTGCACCATCGCCAATAACCGCCACACTACGGCGCTCTGAATTCAATTGCTTAGCAGCAATCGCCATGCCTAGAGCAGCAGAAATCGAGGTGCTGGAATGCCCAGTGCCGAAGGTATCGTATGGACTCTCATTGCGGCGCGGGAAGCCCGCAATGCCGCTAGGTTTGCGCAAGCCAGCCATGGCGCTGCGGCGGCCAGTGAGGATTTTGTGTGGATAAGTTTGATGGCCAACATCCCAAACCAAGCGGTCGTCTGGCGTGTTGAACACATAATGTAACGCGATGGTTAGCTCGACAACGCCTAAATTTGAGGCGAGATGCCCACCAGTTTTAGATACGCTATCGATTAAAAACGCGCGTAATTCATTTGCTAATACGCCAAGTTCTTCGCGGCTGAGCTTACGCAAGTCTTCGGGCGAGTTGATTGAATCTAGAAGTGGCAAAATAGAGGAGTTGCCTTAAAAGCTACGTTGTGTAATAAAATTAGCCAGATGCCGTAATAAATCAGCCTCGCGACCGTAAAATGAGAGTGCGGCCATCGCGTTGGCGTGCAGTTCGCTTGCCAATTGTTTCGCGGCCGATAAGCCTAAAATAGTGACGTAAGTAGATTTGTTATTGAGTTTATCTTTACCCGCGGTTTTGCCTAAAGTTTGCGTGTCCGCTTCGGCATCCAAAATGTCGTCCACCACCTGAAATGCAAGACCAATAGCTTTTGCGAAGTGGTCAATGGCTTTTACTTTATCTTCTTTAGGTTCATCGCTACTATATGCACCCAATAAAGCTGCTGCGCGAATTAGCGCGCCAGTTTTCTGTATGTGCATGTGTTCGAGTTCTGCGCGAGTGAGCGGAATACCAATACTTTCGATGTCAATCGCCTGACCGCCCGCCATGCCGCGCGAGCCGCTGGCGAGAGCTAGAATATGCAACATTTGCAATTTTTGTGTGGCGTGCTTGAGTAATTTATCTTGCGATATCAGCTGAAATGCCAAACTTTGCAATGCATCACCCACCAACAAAGCCATGGCATCACCATACTGTTTGTGAGTGGTCGGCTTGCCGCGGCGCAAATCATCATCATCCATACACGGCAAATCATCATGTACCAGTGAAAAAGCATGAATCACTTCTACTGCAGCTGCTGGAATATCAATTTTTTCAAGCTCTGCGCCACAAAACTCGCCCGCGGCGTAGGCCAGCAGCGCGCGTACACGTTTACCACCTCCTAGGGTAGAGTAGCGCATGGCCTCATGTAAGCGCATAGGTGAAACCGTGGTCGGTGGCATATTTGCCTCAAGTACATTTTCCATGCGTACCTGCATATCAGTAGCCCAAGCGTTAAAATCAGCTGTTTGTTCATTAATTGGCGCAGTCATTGGTTTATTCATGGGGTTTATTCATCTTTTGGGCTAAAATCGGCCAATTTATTGGCTTCAGTCAAAATCTGTACTTGTTGCGCCGCATCCGTCAGCGATTTTTGGCAAATTTGCAACAATTCCGCGCCGCGTTGATAGGCTTTTAAAGATTGTTCAAGCGGCAGTTTGTCTGATTCCATCTGGCTGACAAGCATTTCCAGCTCTGCAATGGCGCTTTCAAAATTGAGCTGCGATGTTGAATTGTTATTTGGCATGATATTTAGTCGGTGATTTTAGCAAAACTTATGATTGTTGCGTATTAAATCATTGGATTAATCGCCTAAAACCTGCAATAAAAATGTACGAATATCGTCAATTTCTTGCTGATTTACCGAATGCGCCATCGGATACTCGTGCCAATTAAGCGTGTACTGTTGGGTTTGTAGCATCTCAAAAGAGATGCGGCAGGTGGTTAAACTAATTACACTATCAAACGTACCATGTGCCATAAAAATGGGGATATTTTGATTTGCCTGGGTTTTTTCTTTCGCTAAACTGGCTTTTAATGGCAAATAAGTTGATAGCGCCAGCACGCCCGCCAGCGCTTGCTTCTGGCGCAGTGCTGTATGCAATGCAATTGCGCCCCCTTGCGAAAAACCAGCCAGCACAATACGATTGGCAGGGATTCCGCGTGCAACCTCTTTGTTGATGAGTGACTCGACATAAGTTTGGCTTTCGCGCACGCCTGCTTCGTCTTCGCGACTACTAGGAGTAAAGCCAAAAATGTCATACCAAGCACGCATTTCATAGCCGTTATTAGCGGTGACTTTTTTAAAAGTAGCATGCGGCAAAATAAAGCGTACATGCGGCAAATTAAGTACTTTTACTACGGGCTCAAAATCGTTGCCATCTGCGCCTAAGCCGTGCAACCAGATCACGCTGGCGCTTGGCGCGACGCTAAAGCTGATTTCTATGGGGACATCGTAAGCAGTATCGAGCATAGAGTTTTTCTCATGTGTTGTCGTCTTTATCAAATCATATAATGAATTAACTATTAATACTCGCTATTCAATGCGTTGATTATACGTTATGCTAATGGTTAAAATGCCAAAAATAACATTAAAATCAACTAATTAAACTAGCATAAGTGTTTTATATAAATCCCAATGCGCTTATTTTCAATGACTAAATTTTTAAAGGCTTGCTCCGCACTTGTAAAGCAGCATGTTATTAGCTTTGGACTTAGTCTGGCAGTGATTGTTTTCATGCTGCTGCATGCAAGCCATGTGCTACCACTTAATTTTATTCATAAGTTGGAAAATTATACCTATGACTTGCGCTTGAATTTACTCATGCCAAACACGATTGATAGCCGAATTGTAATCGTCGACATTGATGAGAAAAGCTTGATAGAGCAAGGCCGCTGGCCTTGGGGGCGCGATAAAATGGCGAGGTTGGTTAATCAGTTATTTGCGACTTATGAAATCAATACGCTGGGTTTTGACGTCGTGTTTGCCGAGAAAGATGAAAGCTCTGGTCTTAAAAATTTGGAGTGGATGCAACAAAAGTATTTAAAAGATGATGCTGGTTTTGCGGATGTGTTGAAAATGGTAAAGCCGCAGCTGGATTACGATCAAATTTTTGCTAATAGCTTAAAAAATCGCAAGGTGGTGTTGGGTTATTATTTTCAGCTACATGGCGATACCAATCATGTGGGTCAATTGCCTGCAGAGACTTTTTCTGCAGGGAGCTTTGATGACGAGACTATCGCTTTTACTGAGGCTACTGGATATGGTGCGAATTTGGACGCATTGCAGAAAAGTGCTCACTCAGCAGGGCATTTTAACCCTGAACCAGATGCTGATGGCATTACGCGTAAAATTTCTACATTGATTAAATACAAGGGGAATTATTACGATTCTTTAGCACTTGCCGTAGCACGCACTTATTTGCAGAACTCTGTGATAGTAGCCAAGTTTGCTACCACAGGTGTGGGAGAAGATTACGCTGGCTTAGAGGCGTTTGAGGTGGCTAATAAGCGCATTCCCGTGGATGAGGGAGTGGCAACATTGGTGCCGTATCGCGGTGTGCAAGGAAGTTATAAATACGTTTCTGCTAGCGATGTACTTAAAAATAAAGTACGCCCCAAAAGTCTTAAAAACAAAATCGTGCTGGTAGGCACTACTGCGCCTGGTCTCATGGATTTGCGTGCCACGCCCATGCAAAGTAACTATCCAGGTGTTGAGGTGCATGCCAACATTATTTCGGGCATTTTGGATAACAATATCAAAGAGCGCCCAGCCTTCACGCAAGGCATCGAATTCCTACTGTTATTGTTGGCAGGTTTTTTGCTAGCATTTACTTTACCAAGCTTAAATCCGTTAAAAGCAACATTGATGACTTTGGGTATACTGGCGACGGTATTGGTTATAATTTTTGTGGGCTGGCAATATGCCAATTTGGTGCTGCCAATGGCTTCATTGCTACTCATGGTAGGTTTGATTTACTTGTTGAATATGAGCTATGGATTTTTTGTAGAATCGCGCGGAAAGCGCCAATTGACTGGACTTTTTGGGCAATATGTGCCACCAGAATTGGTGAAAGAAATGGCAAAAAATCCTGAGGCGATTAGCATGAAAGGCGAAAGTCGCGAGATGACAGTTTTGTTCTCTGATATTCGCGGATTTACGCAAATTTCGGAAGGACTTGATCCGCAACAGTTGACGCAAATGATGAACGAATTTTTGACACCTATGACACAAATTATACATAGCAATCGCGGCACGATTGATAAATACATGGGCGATGCGATTATGGCATTCTGGGGCGCGCCCTTGCGCGATAAAAATCACGCGCAACATGCGTTAAATGCGGCCTTAGCAATGAACGCCGCCATGAAAGATATCAGTGCGAAATTTGTGGCGAAAGGCTGGCCTGAAATACGCATGGGGTTTGGGCTAAATACGGGTGATATGGTGGTGGGCAATATGGGGTCAAGCTTTCGCATGGCCTACACGGTAATGGGCGACAGCGTTAATTTAGGTTCGCGTATTGAAGGCTTAACCAAAAATTATGGCGCTGATATTATTGTGAGCGAATTTGTAAAAGCGCAAACGCCGGATATGATTTATCGTGAGCTGGATATGGTGCGTGTAAAAGGTAAAGATAGGCCCGTGAGCATTTTTGAGCCGCTGGGCACGGCTGAGCAAGTGTCAAAACAAACATTAGATGAACTGGATGTGTATCACGAAATGATTGGGTGTTATCGTCAGCAAGCTTGGGATTTAGCAGAAAAAAAATTAAAAAATATACCCCAGAATCCGCTCTGCGTCTTGTATGCAGGGCGTATAAAACAATTTAAAAAATCGCCCCCAGGAAAAAATTGGGATGGCGTATTTAATTATGAAAGCAAGTAAACTAGAGTGGGGCAAATATAAAGCATGCAGATTAAAGTATTAGGTTGCAGTGGCGGCATAGGTGACGATAAACGCACCACTTCGTTGCTGGTGGATGACGATGTGTTGATAGATGCGGGCACAGGCGTGGGCGATTTATCGCATGAAGCTTTACTAAAGATTGACCATATTTTTGTTACCCACACGCATTTAGACCATATAGGTTTTATTCCATTGTTGGTGGATACGGTGATGGGTTTGCGTACGCAATCAGTCACACTTCACGCCACAGAAGAAGTGATACATATTTTAAAAACACACATATTTAACTGGCTTATTTGGCCAGATTTTAATCAAATTCCAAATACAAATAATCCGTTTTTGGTATATCACCAAATTAGCGTGGGCGATGCGGTACGCGTAAACCATAAAACCATCACAGCGCTACCAGCCAACCACGTGGTGCCAGCCGTGGGTTACCAAATAGATAGCGGCGCAAATAGCTTGGTGTTTTCTGGCGATACAGTAGGTGGGCAAGATTTTTGGCATGTGGTCAACAAAATAAGCAATTTAAAATACTTAATTATTGAAACTGCATTTAGCAATGCAGAAGAAGAATTAGCGTGCCTTTCCAAGCATTTGTGTCCGAACACGCTGGCAGGTGAATTGGCGCAATTAAATGGTCAGGTGGAAACCTATCTCACGCATCTTAAGCCAGGCGAAGACGTAAAAATCATGCAAGAAATTGCCACAAACCCAACTACGCGGCATTGCCAAGCGTTATGCCAACAGCAGTTATTCAATCTATGAAAAATAACAATTAATCTATGAGCGAACATTAATATGACTGAAAACGGTAAACCGATACTAATTTCCAAATCCACATTGGCGCGATTCGAGCCCGTTGCGCGACTTTCGGCCAATCGCTTAGAAGAACTTGCAGCGGTGTGTTTTGTGGAAATCGTTAGCAAACATTTAGACCCCACGCGTATCAGTTCAAATAGTACGCAAGCGTTATATTTGGTGAGTGGCGATTTAGGCATGCGTTACCTAAATGGCAACAAAGTTATTTTGCGAGCAGGCACAGATGCTGCCAAGCACCCCGTAGATACTGGGCGGTTGAGCATAAAAGATACCATCGCGCTTACCACAATCGAAGTGGTGCGCATCGATTTAGATCTGCTGGATATTATGCTCACTTGGGATCAGCTTTCAGGTTATCCGCCTGCGCAAACGCAAAAATCAGTGAACGCGCAGGACGTTAAGCAAGATTGGAAGCTTGACGAAGCAAGTTTCAACTCGTTTAAATTACAGAACGGCGTATTTGCAAAATTACCTGCAGCTAATATCGAAGCCATGTTTGCGCGTATGACACCCATGACTGTTGAAGCCAATCAAGCCATTATTACGCAGGGGCAAGAGGGCGATTATTATTATTTAATTCAAGAAGGTACAGCGGCTGTCACGCGCATTAAAGATCCTAAAATCGGGCCAATTGTGCTGGCAGAAATTTCTAACGGCGCGGGTTTTGGTGAAGAAGCCTTGGCCTCAGACAATAAACGTAATGCGACAGTAACGATGAAAACTGATGGTCAATTATTGCGTTTAAAGAAGCAAGATTTTGTAGAGCTACTTAAAGCACCGATTGTGAGCACAATTAACCGTGCAAATGCAAATGCCAAAGTGGCGCAAGGCGCGGAGTGGCTGGATGTGCGCTTTGCCTCGGAATACGCTTACCACCATATCGAAGGTGCAATGAACGCGCCATTGCACGAGCTACGCAGCTATATTAGCCAGATCGACAATGCTAAAGAATACATCGTATATTGCCAAACAGGTCGCCGCAGCAGCGCTGCCGCGTTTATCTTGGCGCAGTTTGGTATAAAGGCGATGGTATTAGAGGGTGGAACACGCTCTACCAGCTAAAAAGTGAGTTGAAAAGAGTGGCTTAATTTCTAATTATGGAATTATGATAGCTTTTGCTACAAAAGCTTTTGTGGCAAACTTGGTACGTTTAGTATCTCATCACTCATTCATTGGTTAAACATGCTGAATAACACAAAACTTTTTATCTCAATTCAATTATTTTTTCTTCTAGGTTTAATTCTTTCAGGGTTCTGGTATATCGGTAGCGCCTTAACTGGAGTATTGCTGATTATTGCGGTGGCAGTGGGCTGCAGGGCGATAGTTGTTCGCCAGACATGGCAGGAATACGCGTTATCAAAGCTTATGCTGGTTTACGTGGCTTGGTTGTTTGTGGTTGCACTTACTAGCACGGTACCAAACACCAGTATGATGTCATTAGGGGTTTCAGCAGGCCTGCCTGTGCTGTATTTAATGGCAAGCAATATGCTGACTTACTCTGAGGTGTGGAAAAGATTGCGAGTGGTGCTTTTTATAGCTGCCGTAGGTTTGGCGTTGTGGGCAATCTGGCAAGTTAAGAATAACGTAGGATATGGTTATGCGGTAGGACCATTGATAGATCGCAATGCATTTGCGGCATTGATGAATTTACTATGGTTTCCAGCTGCCTATTTGTTTTTAGTTAGTAAATCCAAACCAAATCTCAATCTGTCGTTACTGCTTGGCGCTGGGTTGTTTATCATGAGCACCGCTTTATTTGCTACGTCATCACGCGGCGGCATTGGTGCTTGGTTGCTATTGATGCCTATTATTTTATGGGCTGGCTATCGTCATAGCAAATCTAAACAACTAATTGTAACAACCCTATTAATTGCGATACTGGCATATTTTTGTAGTGCAACATTTTTGAAAAGTAGCGTGGCAGATCGTACTTTTGAAATCGGACTATCAACCCAAGCTGGGCAATTGTCAAAAGACGCTTCAACCAATGCACGGCTAATGATGTGGCAATCCACCGCAAAGATGGCGATGGATCACCCTATAATTGGTACAGGGTGGGGCACTTTTGCAGGCTATTATCCTATGTATCGTTCGCCGCTAGAAAACACCACTTCTGGCGTTACAGCGCATAATGATTATTTAGAATTTGCTGCCGAGGGCGGCATTCCAGCGCTATTAATTCTACTCAGCTTAGGGTTAGGTTTACTGTTGCAGTTAAGAAAGAGTTTTAGGCGTGCGGCTGAAAATGTGGGCTTTGAAAGTACTGCATTACTACTTGGCGTATTAGCTATATTTATTCAGGCAAGCGTCAATTTTATTTTTGCGTTTGCCTTTATGAGTATTATTGCAGGCCTTTATCTTGCTCGGGTCGCACAATTAATCGATACGCCAAAAGCCCATAAAATTCCTAACTTTGGACAAGTTCGACCATCTGTTAAAAAGTTATTTGTTGGCTTTATTATTTTTCTGCTTAGTTTGCCTTTTGTCATGCATCTTATTGCGCAAGCCTGCTTAACTGGCTCGCAACCTGGGTTAAAAGCAATTAACTTGGTTGCCCCAAAAGTAGGCGCTTATAATGTGGCCAGCTTTATTACTGCAATTTATCCTAAAGAATATATTTCTCAACAAGCAATGCTGCAAATTGCGGAACAATATTTAGCGGATAACATTAACAATAATGAGATAACGGAAGAGTTTAAACGTCATCTTCTCGCCGAGACAATAGAACGATTTGACTCAGTGCGCTCAATGTCTGCAAATAATCCAGCTATGGGCGTGCGCGAGGCTGAAATGCTAATGGAGCATCACGCTCTGTTAGGCGATAGCGTTGCATATGCTAAAGCGCATCAGATACTTATTGGTAACCTAAAGACTGACCCATATCATGCCAAAAGCATGATCATGCTTGCCCGTTTGCACGTCGCACGAAGCAATAAAATTGAGGCAATGCATGTACTACAATATGCAGCAAATCACATTCGCACGCGCAAAGATCAACAGTTAATTGCTGTTGAAACCTTACGCCAATTTGCCGCACCTAAAATAATTACAGAGATGGATGAGTTAGAACAAAAATTGGGGACGGTGAAATCAGACTCTGAAACAGGCAAGCCACATATTTTGCCACCTAATTTTTATGAAGATATCGATGCAGGGTTAAAAGCGATTGCAGAACAGATTCAACCACCACAATAACTCGTATAGTGTAAGCCTATTTAATTTTTGCTGGCACTGTGTTCGGTATTGCATCAATTATCTGAATAAAGTCACCAGTCTTAGCATCTACAATTGCTGACATCTCACCAGTAACTGAGTAAATTGGTAAAAACAAGAAATCCGTAATTGGTCTGCCTAATTTACTTAAAAACTTACTAATAACTCTATTGTTTTCTGTGTTGGCGGTAGCAAGCTCAACTAGGGGTTTCCCCGCTTTCACCACGTCATGTATGTGACTTGCATAATGATCATAAAATCGTGGATACTGTTGAGCAATACCCATTTGCGATTCTGATTCATAAAGTATTTTTTCAGGATTGTTTTTTGGTGCAATTACCGATGCCGCAACCAGTCTTGGACCAGTGATTGATGCAGTGCGCCACTCCGTTTTTTTACCTTTCGCAAGCTCGCTAGGTACAATATCCACCACTGAGGCTACGTAAAACGCATCTTTATTAAACACGGTAAATATAGGGCGCGCTTCAAACATCACATATAAGCCATAACTCATTGCAGCCAGTTGCAATATCGCGATACATACTAAATCAAACTTCAAACCTTTTTTATCAACTTTAAATACCGCTAAGGTCAGCAAAGGCCCTAAAATAATATCTACACCTGAAATGAGATAAATCAAGGCCTTACCACCCATTAATTTGAAATATGAGTCGGGGTACCACAAAGTGAGCATTAAAATAATAATGGTGACAACTACAGTCAAGCTGATAAGAAAATGTAAGCTTGCCGCTTTGAATCTAGACATTTAATTAGTTTCCTGCGTTGTTGTGTGATTAAAGAATTTTAACAAAAAAAAATC
This sequence comes from Methylotenera sp., assembly GCA_031381645.1. Classification (GTDB taxonomy): domain Bacteria; phylum Pseudomonadota; class Gammaproteobacteria; order Burkholderiales; family Methylophilaceae; genus Methylotenera_A. Next base: position 46,553 of record JANMYB010000082.1, on the reverse strand, counting down.
CCCTTTTTCAAGGGGATTCCTTTGCACTAAGTTACTAGTGATTTATGGGCAACCAAGTGCACCTTTGATACCACGAGTAGGAGAGCACAATGCACCACCACTTAAAGACCAAGTCAGTGAAGTGTCAGTTGCAGTAGGAGTAGATGGTGTTAAAGTGAACGCTGTGTTAGTACCAGGTGTAACTTGAGCAGCACTTGTAGCAGAAATCACGCCATCTACAACTGCACTAGGAGTTAAAATATTGGCTGAGGCCGTAGGTGTTAATACGCCATTAGAGCCAGTATCGCAAGCAGCAAGTCCACCTACTTCTTGTACGCACAAGGCGATAGCTGTCTTAACAGAGCCTATCTCTGCCATTGAAGAAGCGGCTTTGGTGCGAGAAATGTAATTACTATATTGTGGAATGGCAATGGCAGCCAAAATACCGATAATTGCAACCACGATCATCAGCTCGATTAAGGTAAAGCCTTTTTGAAATAATTTCATTTTAATTTCCTTTTGTTTTGTAAAATATAAATTTAGTATAACTAATTAACCGCTTTCAACACCGAGTAATCATTTATACCAGTGCTTGCAATAGTATCAGCAACAGGTGTGCCAACTTGAGGTATATAGTGCCTATTAATCGCTAAAAAATACATAACCCATTGTTTTTAAATAAAAATAAATTTTAAAAGAGGTAAAGCTGATTTTGTTAGGTTTTTAAGGCAACAAAAAAGCGGGTTTTATCCCGCTTTTTACTGACAAAAAGTGTCACAACTGGCTATTTACTTACTATTCCTGTCACTTGCTTTAGCTGTCATTGCGGCCTTTTACGTGTGAATAATGTGCTTTAGGACATATATTCCACGGTGAAGACCTTTACGGTCTGAGCCGCAATCTCGCCCAGTTTTGTCGTTCCGTGCTTGACACGGAATCTTAGGCAAGACCCTGAATCAAGTTCAGGGTGACAAAGCCCAGTTCAGCATGACAGTTAGTTTACCAAAACTTCCACCAAGGTTTTTTGTAGGCCAAGTTATTGGCTGAAGTAGCTGATTTATTAGTTGTAGCGCCAGTTGCCTGGCTACTTACTTTGAGTTTTCGGCAGCCTTTTTCAAGCCAGCTAAGCCACTATCAAATACGCCAGTAATAAAGTTCACGGCAGTTTCATCATCTTGTCCTGCTGGAATTGGCGGGTTTAACTTGTAGGTACGGTAAAAACGACCTACCCATGTGACGGTGCTTTCACCAGCGCCTGGCCCGGTAGCAACTGTCATATAGGCGTTGTAATCAGCTACTGGCGCTACGCCGCTGACAATTTCATATTTCATTTTCATGGTTGCATCATCGGCACTACGCAATTTTTCATAAATATCGCCACCAGATTTTAGTGTCAATGTTCTAAAAGTTTCGTCGCCTTTTTTCTCTAATTTGGTGCTTGCAATGCCTGGGTGCCAACTGTGCATGTTGCCAAAATCTTTGACAATCGCCCAAACCTTGGCTGGCGCGGCTTTAATCACGATGGTTTTTTCAACCTTTTGTGGGCTAGGACCGTGGGCTAGCGTGGTGAGTGGCAACATGGCCAAAGCGATTAAAGCTAAAAACTTTTTCATTCAATATCTCCAATAGGGCTTAAATTTAAAATAAACCAAGCAAAATAAAAACAACACGTTATTATAAATCAGTTGGACAAATATGCCCACGCTTTGAGTAACGCTTGACGTGGCGCGGCGTTGACGGGTGTTTTAACTCGTATGGCATAAGCTAAAAAGAATTGATTATAACAAAAGCAACTGAAAGCCGTCATTCTGAGCATAGCGAAGAATCCATGCAGTGCTGCCAAATAACTGGATTCTTCGCTATGCTCAGAATGACAGACTAGGAAAGTATTTATTGCAGGATGAATCGAGCTTTTTATTGTTCGGTCAATATAAATTGTCCGAATGCCCGACTTTTATCGCCTGTTTTGATGTGGCCTTTAAGTTTGTTGTTCGTTGCGTCAATAATGCTGACTTTATTCTCGCCCCAACTAGCAACCAGCACCAGCTTGCTGGCCGCGTCATAGCTAATGCCTTCTGGCGTCATGCCAACTTCTATGGTGGTGATGGTTTTTTGAGAGGCTAAATCAATTATCGAGACTGTGTCATCTTGCGTGTTGGTGACGTACAGCGTTTTATTGTCTGGGCTGGCAACTGCACAATACGGGTGTTCGCCGACTTTTATTTTAGTTTGTGCCCAAGTTTTTGTGTTGATGACAGAAATAGTATTTTCGTACACATTCACCACATAAAGCGAATTTCCATCGTCACTCAATGAAACGCCAAACGGATGCGTGCCAACGGCAATGCGCTTGCTGATGTTGAAAGAATCTGTGTCTATCACCGCGATTTCATTACTATCGCGCGCAGCTACATACAAGGTTTTGCTGTCAGGGCTTACCACCAAACCTGCGGGTGCTTTGTTTACAATTACTTCGCGGCGCTGGCCATAATTTGCCGTATCAATCGCTATAATACGGTCACTAAACCAATCTGCGACGTATATAATTTTATTATTAGGTGCCCCAGCAATCCCTACTGGCGAGCCTTGCAGGACAATAGTTTCGATGACATGATTGGTGTTGGTATCGATAACAGAAATGTTACTGCTTTCTACGTTGGAGATAAATACGCGTTTTAATTTGGCAGAAACTGCGACGCCAACAGGCGCTTTGCCAACTTTAACCGTGCTTACCACTTTATTTTGTGCAATATCAATCACCGAAACCGTGTTATCACCTTGGTTGGTAATATAAGCAATGGTAGTTTTGTTATGGATTGACTGCGCACATGCAGTCAGCTGCAAAAATAGCAATAAAATGATAGTTTTCATAAAATCCATTCTAAAACTAATTGCGTGCTTTCCCAAATACGACTTTCATTCGAGGCGAAAATATGAAAAAATGACACTAAATATTTTAGGTAGTCGCAAGTATGTTAGATCGTGACGGATTTCGCCCGAATGTGGGGATTATTCTGTGTAACGCTCAAAATCAGGTGTTTTGGGGCAAGCGCATTAGAGAGCACGCTTGGCAGTTTCCACAAGGCGGCATTAAATATGGCGAAAGCCCAGAGCAGGCCATGTATCGTGAGCTGATGGAGGAAGTCGGCTTGCGTCCAGAGCACGTGCAGATTATGGGGCGTACGCGTGATTGGTTGCGTTACGAGGTGCCGACCAGCTGGGTAAAGCGCGAGTGGCGCGGCAGTTATAAAGGTCAAAAACAGATTTGGTATTTGTTGCGTATGGTGGGACGCGATACTGATGTTTCCTTACGCGCGAGTGAACACCCAGAATTTGATGCGTGGCGCTGGAGCGATTATTGGGTGCCGCTGGAAGATGTCATCGAGTTTAAACGTGATGTATATAAAGCGGCGTTAAACGAGTTGTCGACGCATTTACATTATAAAATTAAACCAAGCCTACAAAAAAACTAGCAAAGCAGGTTATTTAGCGCTCATTCTCTCACCTAACTTGATGGATTTGGCTGGTTGCCAATTGGCATTAAATTGTAAGGCGTTTTTTTCAAAGCATATCACCACCGTTGAGCCCAATAAAAAGCGCCCCATCTCATCACCTTGTTTTAGCAGATTATTTTCATAATCCCAAGTGCGGATATTGCCTGTTCGTGGCGGATTCACTACGCCGTGCCAGACAGTTGCCATGCTGCCGACGATAGTTGCGCCGACCAGCACCATAGCGAATGTGCCGTATTTTTCTGAGGTGAATTCGCACACCAAGCGCTCGTTACGCGCGAATAAATTTGGCACATTGGCAGCGGTTGTTGGGTTCACCGAGAATAAATCGCCTGGCACATAAGTCATGCTTTTCAGTGTGCCGTCGCACGGCATGTGAATGCGATGATAATCTTTCGGGCTTAAATACAAGCAGGCGAAGTGGCCATTTTCAAATTTTTCTGCTAATGCATGATGTCCTGCAAGCAATGCCAATGTTGAGTAGTTGTGATTTTTAGCTTGAAAAATCTGGTCTTGCTCAATGCTACCAAACTGGCTAATTGCGCCGTCTACTGGGCAAATAAAATCGGCTTTGGTGAGTGGTCGAGCATTGTCTTTTAGCGGACGCGTGAAAAATTCGTTAAAGCTAGCATAGCTGGCAATGTCAGGGTTGGCGGCTTCTGTCATGTTCACTTTGTAACGCCTCACAAACCAGCCAATCACTATTGACGTGACTACTCCATATTGCTTGTTTGCAAGCATACCTGCAAACTCCGTCAATGCTTGCTTGGGGGCTAGGTATTGTAAGGCGATGCTGAATTTCAATTATGCTTTCCAAGTTCATTGTCATTCCGACGAAAGTCGGAATCTTGTGGCTTTAAATTATACGCCGCTGGACTCCGACTTTCGTCGGAATGATGGACTAAAATTAAAAAGGGCAAGTAAACTTGCCCTTTTTAATACTAAAGAAAGTTAGTTTTTAGATTGATCAACCAATTTGTTTTTAGCAATCCAAGGCATCATGGCGCGTAATTGACCGCCCACTTGTTCAATTGGGTGCGCCGCATTCAAACGGCGACGAGCAGTCATTTCAGGGTAGTTGGTGCGACCTTCTAAAATGAATTGTTTTGCGTAGTTACCGTTTTGAATATTAGCTAATGCAACTTTCATGGCGGCACGTGATTGATCGTTAATCACTTGTGGGCCAGTCACATATTCGCCATATTCTGCGTTATTTGAGATGGAATAGTTCATGTTGGCAATGCCACCTTCGTACATCAAATCCACGATTAATTTAAGTTCGTGCAAGCACTCAAAGTAAGCCATTTCTGGTGCGTAGCCTGCTTCTACTAGCGTTTCAAAGCCAGCTTTAACTAGTTCAACTGCGCCACCGCACAATACCGCTTGTTCGCCGAACAAATCGGTTTCTGTTTCTTCACGGAAATCTGTTTCAATTACGCCACCTTTGGTGCCGCCGTTGGCGGCTGCATATGAAAGCGCAAGCGCTTTGGCTTTGCCTGATTTATCTTGATATACGGCGATGAGTGAAGGCACACCGCCACCTTTTAAAAACTCTGAACGCACGGTATGACCTGGACCCTTTGGCGCAATCATAATCACATCCAAATCTGCGCGTGGCGTAATTTGGTTATAGTGAATGTTAAAGCCGTGTGCAAAGGCTAAAGTAGCGCCTTGCTTTAAGTTGTCTGCAACATCCGCTACAAAAATTTGCGACATAGTTTCGTCAGGTATTAATAGCATAATGACATCCGCACCTTTTACAGCATCGGCAATGTCTTGCACATTGTGGCCAGCAGCAACAGCTTTAGCCCATGAGCTACCGCCTTTACGTAAGCCAATGGTGACGCTAACACCGCTATCTTTTAGGTTGGCTGCGTGTGCGTGACCTTGTGAACCATAACCAACGATGGTTACTTTTTTGGCTTTGATTAAGTTAAGGTCTGCGTCTTTGTCGTAATAAACTTTCATTTCTTTTCCTTTAAATACAATTGCTTAAATGTTAATTAAATTTATAAATCTATATTTTTAAAATTCTGTCGCCACGACCTATACCCGATGCGCCTGTGCGCACCGTTTCTAAAATCGCAGTTTTGTCTAAGCTTTCGATAAAAGCGTCTAATTTAGTGCCAGAGCCGGTAAGCTCAATAGTAAAACTGCCATCTGCCACATCAATAATACGGCCGCGAAAAATATCGCACATGCGCTTCATTTCTTCTCGGTAAGCTGTGGTCGCCTTCACTTTCACCAACATCAGCTCGCGCTCGATATATTTGCCATCGTTTAAATCCAGCACTTTGATGACATCAACCAGTTTATTGAGTTGCTTGATAATTTGCTCGATGACTTCATCTGAGCCGCTGGTAACAATGGTCATGCGCGACATGGTTGGGTCTTCAGTAGCTGCAACAGTGAGAGACTCAATATTATAACCGCGCGCAGAGAATAAGCCTGCTACGCGAGATAAGCCGCCGGCTTCGTTTTCCATGAGGAGAGAAACGATATGTTTCATTATTTACTCTCCTTCTTCTCGTTTCCTAAAATCATTTCAGATATTCCACGCCCATTTTCAACCATTGGGAACACATTTTCAGATTGTTCGGTAATAAAATCCATGAATACAAATTTATCTTTTTTTGCAAACGCTTCTTTTAATGCGCCTTCCACGTCGCTAGGTTTGGTAATTTGCATGCCAACGTGACCATAAGATTCGGCTAGTTTTACAAAATCTGGCAAGCTATCCATGTACGATTCTGAGTATCTGTTTTCGTAGAAAAACTCTTGCCATTGGCGCACCATGCCCAAGTAGCGATTGTTAAGTAAAATTACTTTAATCGGCAAGCCATATTGCGCACAGGTCGAAAGTTCCTGAATATTCATCTGGATGCTACCTTCACCAGTGACACAAGCCACTTGCGCGCTTTTATCAGCAAATTGGCAGCCCATTGCGTATGGCAAGCCCACGCCCATGGTGCCTAAGCCGCCAGAGTTTATCCAGCGGCGCGGCTTATCAAACTTGTAGTATTGCGCCGCCCACATTTGGTGCTGGCCAACATCACTGGTCACGTAGGCATCGCCTTTGGTAACTTCCCATAATTTTTCAATCACGTATTGTGGTTTGATAACGATGTCAGACATTTCATAACGCCCGCCATGCACTTTGCGCCATTCGTTAATTTCCTGCCACCAGTCGCTGATATCGTTTTTAGTGTTTTCGGTTTTCAAAATCTCATTCATTTCCGCCAACACCGATTGCACGTGGCCGACAATGGGTACATCGACTTTCACGCGTTTCGAGATGGAAGATGGATCAACATCGATATGGATAATGGTGCGCTTTTGGCTTAAAAAGTGTTTTGGGTTGCCAATCACGCGATCGTCAAAACGCGCGCCAACGGCGATTAACACATCGCAATTTTGCATCGCCATATTGGCTTCATAGGTACCATGCATGCCTAGCATACCCACGAATTGCTTATCAGTCGCAGGGTAGCCGCCCAGACCCATCAGCGTGTTAGTTACGGGATAATTAAGCGTACGGGCGAGTTTTACCAGCTCTGGCGCGCCATCGCCTAGCACCAAGCCACCGCCAGTGTAAATCATCGGGCGTTTGGCTTCCAGCAATAATTTAATGGCTTTTTTAATTTGCCCGCTGTGACCTTTTAGCACAGGGTTGTACGAACGCATTTCAACCGTTTCAGGATAATGAAAACTGGTTTTGTGCGCAGTAATATCTTTTGGAATATCCACTACAACTGGGCCTGGTCGGCCAGTTTTAGCAATATAAAACGCCTTTTTTATCGTTTCGGCAATGTCTTTGACATCTTTTACCAAAAAGTTATGTTTTACGCATGGGCGCGTCACGCCCACCATATCGACTTCTTGAAACGCATCTAAACCAATGGCGGGAACGGGTACTTGACCGCTAATGACTACAAGCGGAATCGAATCCATATACGCTGTGGCAATGCCAGTGACCGCGTTAGTCGCGCCAGGGCCGCTTGTGACTAGCGCTACGCCAACTTCGCCAGTCGCACGCGAGAACGCATCTGCCGCGTGTACCGCCGCTTGCTCGTGGCGCACGAGTATATGCTTAAAGCCATTTTGTTTAAAAATTTCATCGTAAATGTGCAACACCGCTCCGCCGGGATAGCCAAACACAAATTTGACTTTTTCGGCGTTTAAGCAGCGAATCACAATTTCAGCGCCACTGATGTCATGACTTGCAGATTTTCTGTGAGAATCGCTTAAGCGCTCAGATTGAGTTTGCGCGCTAACAGGGTTAACCTTCGCGTTTTTTGCGGGTGATGCCATAAAACCTTGAATTAAATGATTAAATTATCGAACCTTGAACATTAACGGTTTAGGGGCATTTGGTCAAGGTTGGCGGCTGCTAAACCACTCAAAATTAACAAAAAATTAAATAATCTGTCGTTTTGATTATTTTTTGAGTTTCGTTTGGACTTTTACCGAAGCAGAAAAGCTGGCGTGTAAATAATGAAAGAAAAAGTTAATTTAAGCGCAAAAATAACTAAGCCAGTACTTGGCTTGTCCGTGGAATATATGCGCTAAAGCGCATTATTCACACGCCAAATTAGATGCCATGAGAGCCAATATCCATGCGGGTCGCAGGGATGCTAATTATTGAAACTAATTATTGATCTAGCGGCGGCGCAACTTTCAGCAACTCTTCTATGGTCGTTAATCCAGCCGCGACTTTCTCAGCGCCATTTAGCATCAGCGGTTGCATGCCTTCTTGATAGGCGAGGTTTTTGAGCTGACTTAAATCGGTTTCTGGTTTAATCAGTTTGCGCAATTTTGGCGTAATGGTGAGCATTTCATATATGCCGCTACGGCCGCGATAACCCGTATTGCGACAATCTACGCAACCCACCGCTTTCATCACGCTGTTGGGTTTTGCGGCTTTAAATGGATGTGTAATCGAAGTCCATTCAGCATCGCTAATTTCATGTGGTGCTTTGCAAACTGGACACAGCGTGCGCACCAAGCGTTGCGCCATAATGCCTAACACGGAAGAGTGAATTAAGTAGGCAGGGACGCCCAAATCGAGTAGCCGCGTGACGGCAGAAGGTGCGTCGTTGGTGTGTAGGGTTGAGAGCACTAAATGCCCAGTCAGCGCGGCTTGAATCGCCATATCGGCGGTTGCAATATCACGAATCTCGCCCACCATAATAATGTCTGGGTCTTGCCGCATCAGTGTGCGAATGCCATCGGCAAATGTTAGGCCAATATTCGTCGTCACTTGCATTTGGTTAAACGCGGGCTCCACCATTTCAATCGGGTCTTCCACTGTGCTCACGTTGACTTCTGGTGTGGCGAGCTGCTTCAATGTGGAATATAAAGTGGTCGTTTTGCCCGAGCCAGTCGGCCCTGTGACCAAAATAATGCCGTTTGGCGATTTGGTCCAATCGGCCCATAAATCGGCTTGTTTTTGCGAGAAACCGAGTTTCAGAAAATCTTGCACCGCCACATCGGGCGTAAAAATCCGCATCACCAATTTCTCGCCAAACGCGGTCGGCATGGTGGATAAACGCAGCTCAATTTCGGTGCCATCGCCGCTTAGGGTTTTAATGCGACCATCTTGCGGGCGACGTTTTTCCACCATATCCATGCGGCCGAGCAATTTAATGCGGCTGGTAATCGCATTCATAATATTCGACGGCAATTGATACACTTGGTGCAGCACGCCATCAATGCGAAAGCGCATCATGCCCATATTGCGGCGCGGCTCTAAGTGAATATCGCTGGCGCGCTGCTCAAACGCGTATTTCAGCAGCCAATCCACAATATTCACCACGTGTTGCTCGTTGGCATCTAAGTTTTTATCTTTGCCCAGCTCAATTAATTGCTCAAAATTTTGTACGCCCACAATTTGGCCAGCTTTGGCGGTGTTGGCAGAGTTGATGGAGTGCGCAAGACTGTAAATTTCTGGCAGATAGCGGCTAATTTCAAGCGGATTCGCCACCACTAGCTTAATTTTCATGCTCAAAATGCGCTCTAAGTCGGGAATCCAATCCACTTGGTAAGGGTCGGCGGTGGCAATAGTTGCCTCATTACCTTTGGCCGAAATCGGCATAATTTTCAGGCGCTCGGCGTAGGCTTTCGAGACCATTTGCGCGGCCGAAGTGAAATCGAGTTTGAGTGGATCGATATGGTAGAAATCAAGTCCAGCTTGCGTTGCTAGCCAGCGTGATAAAAAATCCGCGTTCATTAATTTGTGCGGCGTTTGCAAATCTTTCCACTTTTGCTCACCAATTATAATAATCGGATGCAGATTCGAGCTATCAAGTTTCCTATCTTTATATAGTTTTTCGGCATCTACTTTACTCAGCTTGCCGTCATTCACCAGCATGCGCAACACGTCGCCCAAACCAAGCTTGGCTTTAGATCTCGCAAGGCTAGTAGCTTTGGTCAATGGCTGTTCAGTTGTATTCATATTGTCTGCATGCTATTTGATTCGCATCGATAAATCAATGGCGCGGATGTTTTTTGTGATCGCACCTACAGAAATTCTGTCCACACCCGTTTCCGCAATCGCACGCACTGTTTGTAAATTTACGTTGCCGCTGGCCTCCAGTAAGGCTTTTTTTGCGTTAATTTTTACCGCTATTTTCATGTCAGACAATGTGAAATTATCCAGCAAAATGCTGGTTGCATCTGCGTCTAAAGCTTGCTGTAACTCATCCAAATTTTCTACTTCAATTTGAATGCCAATATTTTTATTTTTGGTGTCTTTTGATATTTTTGAAGCATGCCTGAGAGCCGCATGGATATTGGTCTGCATGGCAGAGATTTTTGCAGAAATAATATGATTTTCTTTAATTAAAATGCCATCATATAAAGCAAGCCGCTGATTAAATCCGCCGCCCACAGTCACCGCGTATTTTTGCGCCAAGCGCAAGCCAGGCAATGTTTTGCGCGTATCTAAAATTTGCGCATTTGTGTCAGCAATCGCATCCACATAGGCACGCGTTTGCGTGGCGACGGCGGAAAGCGTTTGCAAAAAATTTAAAGCGCAACGCTCAGCTGTTAATAGTGCGCGCGCATTGCTCGAAATCTCGCACAGTAATTGATTGGCAGCGATTTTGTCACCTTCGCTTACATGCCATTTTATTTGACTATTTTTATCAAGCTGATAAAAACATGCATTCACCCAATCAATGCCGCAAATAATGGCGTTTTCGCGCGAAATAATTGTTGCCTCTGAGTTTTGATTTGCGGGAATTAATTGCGCAGTTAAATCGCCAGCGCCTATGTCCTCCGCCAGCGCCAGCGCCACATTAGTATTAACCAGATCATTAAAAGCCTGCGAACCGCGCGGAAATTGCTGCGTGAATATTGGTTGTAATGTGGGTGAGGGCATAATTCTATTATAATGCAGATAAGCCATTTAAAAAGCGCGCAAACATCATGAAACTTTTATATACGCCAAACAGCCCTTATGCTCGCAAAGTACGCATCGTCGCGCTCGAAAAGCATATCGAGCTAGTATTGCAAGAGGTGGTGTTGGGCGCGCCAGAATCACCGCTTAAGCAACACAACCCACTCGGCAAAATCCCTGTGTTGATTCTGGATGATGGCGATAATTTGTACGATTCGCGCGTAATTGTGGAGTATTTAGATAACCATGCGCCAGGCACGCATTTAATTCCGCAAGATAACAGCAGCAAAATTTGGGTGCGCCGCTGGGAGGCACTTGCCGACGGTATTAGCGATGCCGCCATTGCCGCCATGCTAGAAGGCCGCAGGCCGCCAGAGCAACAATCGCAAGCCAATATCGACAAGCAAATGGCTAAAGTGATGCTGGGTTTAGAAGTGCTGAATTTAGATATCACCAAGAAAAAATGGTGCGTGAATGAGACGTTTAGTTTGGCTGATATTGCGTTGGGTTGTATGTTGGGTTATTTGGATGTACGGCATAAGCAATTGAACTGGCAGGATAATTATCCTAATTTGGCGAAGCATTATAGTGTTTTGGTGAAGCGGCCGAGTTTTAAACAGACGATGCCAGTGGTGGGGTAAGCTATGAACGCTGATCAGAAGACCAACATCGACGCTGCCGTCTTGGCGCTCGGTGAGAATCTTGCATGCGCATGGAGCTACTTTCATCTCCTCCGCGGCATAGATCAAGGCCGCCTTCAAAGCCCAGAAGTGATTGAGCGATTCAGCATGCTGTATGACCGCGCATGGCGCGCTGTCTTCGACGGATTTTTTGCCAAAGTAGGCACACTACTGGACAATACTAAGAGTACGCACTCGTTGCCGAATCTCGTAACTCTAATTCGGCGATATGGGTCAGCAGAATTGAAGCAACTTATTCCAGAGGTCGAATTGAGTTTAACCAAGAAGGGGAGTTCTTTATCGAAACTAAGAAACTGGCGGCATGATGCAGTGGCACATCACGCAGCCGACCGAAACCCCAACTTCTACACAGACAACCAGATGAATTTGACCGAGATTGAGGGTGCTTTAGTTCAACTGGAAAACCTACTCAACCATCTCTCTTGGAACGTCCTCAATATCCACAACGAAACACGCAGTGGTTTTGAAGCCCTTGTCGATGATGGAAAGTCGTTATTCGCCTTCACAGCAGCAGGCATTCGAAGCGCTATGGCTGAAGAGTCCAAAACCGTATAAAAACAGTAAGCTAAGCATCTAACTTAAATGTTTCTTTTCGCCTTTAAGCGAGTTACTTTGCTTTTGCTTGCTCAAAAGAAAGTAACCAAATAAAAGAGCACCCCGCTACCGCTTTATCCTTCGGTCTTAGCGCCGCATTTGCGTGGTGACTGCGGAACTCGGATTTTCAATCCTCAAACAGTCCTCGTCACCTAGCATCTGCCGCTCAAGCTGAAGGTGCGGCAAAGGGGGTTTGAAAACCAAACCATACGTATTCCACTGTTTTTGACTTTTCCCCTTACATCACGCTGAGTAGCGCAGACAAAATAAGATGAAGGCGAGCACCTGTTTGAATCCCGCAGTAGCTCATGGTTTGTATGAGCTACTAGGTTGAGTTGCGCAGCCGCTTATTTTGTCGAGCAACGCAAGGGAGCCATAGGCCGTGATGTCGGGGTGCTGTTTTCTTGGGTTACTTTCTTTTTAAGCACTTAAAAGAAAGTAACTAGCTGTCGGGCTACCCCCGACTTGTAACTTAGATTAACCAAATATCTCTTAAAATAACAAATAATAGATGCTCTGCAAGCCGCATGGATATTGGCTTTCAGAGCATCTATTTTTAGGTTATTTAGTTAAAAATAATATCGTCGCTGTCATCTACAAGCTTAGAAAGTTGCGTTCTTTTACGCATGCTTTGCCTGTCGTTTAAGCGTTTTTGGGCAGCTTCTGGGAAGTCGGTAAAGCGAATCACGTTTTTATCAATCAGCATAGAGATTAAATCTTCCACTACGCGTGCCATTTGCAGGTCACTCTCGCGAAATGGGACGCTTTCAGCCAAGGTGTCTTCTAAAAACTCAAGATACTCTTTGCTATCGTCATCGACAAAAGCCCAGCCATTGTCGAAGCTTTCTGCTGCGCTGGCAGCGACAATTTTGCCTTGTGCGTTTTTAAATACGTAAGCCATATTTAGCCCATCTGACCCAAAGTTTTCTATTGAAACAATTTTAGGGTGAATGAGGCAGTTTGTATCTTTAAAACAAAAGGTTAAATCGGGCTTAGACTCTGCTTTTAATGGCTAGATTGCAGCGGTAATAATGCCACCGAACTTTTGATTTAGATGGCGGCGGTGATAATGCCACCGCCTAAGCAAACATTGCTTTCGTACACCACAGCAGATTGACCAGGGGTGATTGCCCACTGTTTTTGGCCGAATTTTATGTCAACTTCAGACACATTTAGCGCATCAATTTCGCAAGGCGCATCAGGCTGGCGATAGCGCGTTTTGGCCGCGTATACCCAGTTGGTTCTTGGGTCTGTGTCATCAATCCATGTAAGCTGGCTGGCTTTTAGGCCGTCATTTAGTAACAGCGGATGTTCATGGCCTTGCACGACAATCAGCTCGTTTGCTTGCATATCTTTGGCAGCGACAAACCAAGGCTCGCCATTGCTGTCGCGGCTACCGCCGATTTTTAAGCCTTGGCGTTGTCCCAACGTGTAATACATTAAGCCTTCGTGCTGACCGACTACTTTTCCTTCTGGGGTTTTAATATCACCTGGTTTTTTGGGCAAATAACGTTGTAAAAATTCCTGAAACGGCCGTTCGCCAATGAAGCATATGCCAGTAGAGTCTTTTTTCTCGGCATTGATTAATCCTGCTTGGCGCGCCATTTCACGCACTTCGCGTTTTAAATAGGTGCCGAGTGGAAACAATGTTTTACTAAGCTGGGTTTGATTTAAACGATATAAAAAATAGCTTTGGTCTTTGCTACCGTCATCGGCTTTTAGCAATTGGTAACTACCCGGTTTCAACGGGTTTTCACGTACTTGTGCGTAATGGCCAGTGGCGATTAAATCTGCGCCCAAACCCATGGCATGGTCGAGAAACGCTTTAAATTTAATCTCGGCATTGCATAAAATATCGGGGTTCGGCGTGCGACCTGCTTGGTATTCTTCTAAAAAATTGGCAAACACGCGGTCTTTATATTCTTTGCTAAAATTCACCGCTTCAATTTCAATATCAAGCTTATCGGCGACTGAAACTGCATCGATTAAATCTTGCTTGGATGAACAATATTCATCGTCGTCATCGTCTTCCCAGTTTTTCATGAAAAGGCCGATGACTTCATAGCCTTGTTGCTTCAGCAACATTGCCGTGACGCTAGAATCCACACCGCCAGAGAGACCAACTACAACCTTTTGTTTGCTCATAAGTTAGTAATCACTTGCAATGGATAGCGCTTACCTGCTAAATAATCTTCAATACAACTTAATACTTGCTCGCTACGCATAAGACCCGCTTTGTCGCGTATTTCGTTTATGTCCATCCACACTGCTTGCACAATGCCGTCGTCCAATTCTTGCATGGGATAATGCAAACCAACTTTGCCAACAAAGGCAAAACGTAAATAAGTGGTGTCGTTGTGCGGATGCTTCCAGTGATAAACGCCCAACAAATATTCGGGTATAAATGCGTAGGCAGATTCTTCCATGGTTTCGCGAATCACCGCCTGAATCAAGGTTTCACCATCTTCTAAATGACCAGCAGGTTGGTTGTAGCGGTTGCCGCGATCAGTTTGTTCTTCCACCAGCAAAAATTTACCATTTTGCTCGATAATTGCTGCGACGGTGGTATTAGGTTTGAATTGTGTTTTTTTCACTGAGAAGTTCTTTTTTTAAATTTCAACCATTTTACCGCTAAGCCGTAAATTGATAAACAAAGTATTGCGGAAACAATTGGCTATTATCAATTAGTCCATTAAAGTAGTGCCATGTTCAGAAAAATAATTTTAGCTTCGCAAAGTCCACGGCGCGTTGCGCTATTAAAACAAATGCAAATAGACTGCCTTGTAATGCCTGCCGATATTGATGAGCAGGCACATGCTAATGAATTGTCGACTGAGTATGTGTTGCGTTTGGCTGAGCAAAAAGCGCTGGCGATTGTCAAAAAATTAGCAGGTAAACATGCTAACTTGCCCATTTTGGCAGCAGATACCACAGTAGTTTTAGGCGACGAAATTTTAGGCAAGCCAGAAAATGACGCAGATGCATTAAAGATGCTAAAAAAATTATCCGGCAGCACGCACCAAGTGCACACCGCCATTGCGGTTGCGTTTAATGGCAAAATTGAGTGTGCATTAAATACCACACAAGTAACGATGATGTCGCTTACCGATGCTATGATAAGCGATTATATCGCCACGGGCGAGCCAAAAGATAAAGCTGGAAGCTATGCCATACAAGGTTTAGCGGGTAATTGGATTAAGAAAATTGAAGGCAGTTACACGGGTGTGATGGGTTTGCCTGTGCATGAAACTGCGCAGCTTTTAGATAGAATAGCCAAAAATTAGGATAGTAGATTTGGGACAAGAGATATTAATTAACGTCACGCCGCAAGAGACGCGCGTCGCGGTGCTGGAGCACGGCGTCGCGCAAGAGCTACACATCGAGCGTAGCTCATCACTGGGTATTGTCGGTAATATTTATCGTGGCAAAGTGTGTCGTGTGCTACCAGGCATGCAATCGGCATTTGTAGAAATTGGCTTGCAGCGTGCGGCTTTTCTGCACGCGGCGGATATTATGGAATGCCATATTGAAGGCGAACCGCAGACAGCAAGGCCGATTCAAGAAGTCTTGCACGAAGGTCAGTCCATCATTGTGCAGGTAATTAAAGAGCCGATTAGCACCAAGGGCGCGCGTCTGACCACTGAAATCAGCATTGCAGGGCGATTTTTAGTATTTTTACCGCACCAAGATCATATTGGCGTATCGCAACGCATTGAGGATGAAGAAGAGCGTGAAATGCTGCGCAACCGCCTGCTGGGGCTGTTGCCAGAGAAGCGAATAGGTGGTTTTATTATTCGCACTATGAGTGAAACCGCGAGTGATGCTGAGTTGCTGGCCGATATCGAATATTTGCAAAAAGTGTGGGCAAAAATTCAGGTGGACAGTAAAAATGCAGATGAACGCTCATTGGTTTTTTACGATTTAAGTTTGCCTAGAAGAATGTTAAGAGATGTAGTGAATGATGCTACAGTGAGTATCCGCGTAGATTCTAAGGCGACTTATGAGCAGCTAAAAGAATTTGCTGAGCTTTACGTGGCAAAGGCGGTAAAGCCGCTTTACCATTATCAAGGCGAGCGACCAATTTTCGATTTTTATAATATTGAAAAAGAAATCGAACGTGCTTTGTCTCGCAAGGTAGAGCTGACTTCGGGTGGCTATTTGATTTTTGACCAAACCGAGGCGCTAACCACTGTGGATGTGAATACGGGAAGTTTTGTCAGTGGTAAAAATTTATCCGATACCATTTTCAAAACCAACCTAGAAGCCGCGCAGTGCATTGCGCGACAATTGCGACTGAGAAATTTGGGCGGCATTATCATCATCGATTTTATCGATATGGATGAAGATGCACAGCGCGAAACAGTGCTGGATGAGCTGAAAAAGGCGGTGGATGTTGACCGTGCGCGCACTGGTATTAACGGTTTTACGTCATTAGGCCTAGTGGAAATGACCCGTAAACGCACGCGCGAAAGCCTTGCGCACTTGCTGTGTGAAACCTGTGAAGTGTGCGATGGGCGCGGCGAACATAAAACCGCGCAGACGATTTGCTACGAGATTATGCGGGAGCTATTGCGCGAATCAAAACAATTTAATGCCAAAGAGTTTAAAGTAATTGCATCCACTGGCGTGATTGATTTGCTGTTAGATGAAGAATCGCAAAGTCTGGCGAATTTATCTGACTTTATCAACAAACGCGTCACGTTGCAGGTAGACAACCAGTATGCGCGTGAAGCTTTTGACATTGTGTGGATATAAGTCCGTTCGGATTTTAATGTCTTAATTTAAAGGTTTTCTGGTTTGATGTACCATTAAATAAAGTAGCGGTAGCACTAGCAACGTGAGTAGTGTAGATGACAACACGCCGCCAATGACCACCGTGGCGAGCGGTCGCTGCACCTCTGCGCCTACTCCTGTGGCTATCGCCATTGGGATAAATCCGAATGAAGCGACTAACGCAGTCATCAAAATTGGGCGCAATCTTGTTAGTGCGCCTTCGCGCACAGCATTAACAACTGCAGCGCCATCTGCACGTAGATTATTGATGAAGGTAATCATCACCAAACCGTTTAGCACCGCCACACCCGATAGCGCAATAAAGCCGACACCTGCCGAGATGGAAAGTGGAATGCCTGTAAGCCAAAGCGCGGTGATGCCACCCGTAAGCGCAAATGGAATGCCACTAAACACAATTAAACCATCTCTAAAGTTATTAAACACTGCGTATAGCAGCATAAAGACAATTAACAAGGCTAGCGGTATAACGATTTTTAAGCGATCCGCGGCAGACTGCAATTGCTTAAATGTGCCCCCCCATTCTAGCCAATTGCCTGCAGGTATTTTTACGTCTGTGGCAATACTCGCTTTTGCCTCCGCCACAAACGAGCCGATATCGCGGTTACGCACGTTGGCCGTCACCACCACATTACGCTTACCATTGGCGCGACTAAATTGGTTAGCACCTTGTGCAATATCTAAACTAGCCAGCTCATTTAAGCGCATATAGGTGGCTGTATTGTTGACATTTAGTTTAATCGGCAAGCGCTCTAACATAGCAGTGTCTAGCCGTTGCGCTTCATCTAAACGCACCACAATATCAAAACGCCTATCGCCATCATAAACTGCACCAGCGTGTGCGCCATTCATGGCGATACTCACCGCAGTTTGAATGTCTTCCATATTCACGCCTAAGCGTGCAATTTTTTCACGGTCGATATTCACGGTTAACACAGGTAAACCAGTCGTCTGCTCGACTTTCACATCAGCACTACCTTGGGTTTTTTCTAGTACATTTGAAATAGCTTCAGCAGTTTCAGTCATCGCTGCTAAATCATCGCCAAACACTTTTACTGCCACGTCGCTGCGTACACCAGATATCAGTTCATTAAAGCGCATTTGTATTGGCTGGGTAAATTCATAATTGTTGCCTGGTACTTTGGCAACAGCTGCTTGCATTTGTGTAATTAAACCGTTTTTGGTTAAGCTTGGGTCTGGCCATGCAGATCTTGGTTTTAAAATTAAAAAAGTGTCTGCCACACTAGGCGGCATGGGGTCAGTCGCAATCTCTGCTGTACCCAGCTTTGCATATATCTTTTCCACTTGCGGGAAAGTTTTGATGGTTTTTTCCAGCTCTTGCTGCATGGTCACTGCTTGACTTAAGCTAGTGCCCGGAATGCGCAATGCATGCAAGGCAATATCGCCTTCATCTAAACTAGGCACAAACTCACTGCCCATACGCGTAAGCAGTAAGCCGCTTAGCAGCACGGTCGTTACAGCAAGGGTTAGCACCACCGCTTTATTGATCAGAGTCCAATCTAATACAGGCGTGTAGATTTTTTTTGCCACTCGCATCACCGTATTTTCTTTTTCTTCCACACGCCCCGTGACAAAAAGTGCGATGGCAGCGGGGATAAAAGTCACCGAAATAATCATTGCCGCGATTAACGCAATTACCACAGTAAACGCCATGGGGTGGAACATTTTGCCTTCAACGCCAGTAAGCGCAAAAATAGGCAAATACACCGCCATAATAATCAGTTGGCCATAAATCAGCGGTCGCCTTGCCTCGCGGGCAGCGGAGAACACTTCGGCAAATCGCTCAGAACGCATTAAATTACGCCCAACCATATTTTGGCTGTGCGCAAGACGGCGCATCGCATTTTCTACAATCACCACCGCACCATCGATAATGATGCCAAAATCCAATGCGCCTAAACTCATTAAATTGGCACTAATTTTATTAGACACCATGCCGGTAAACGTCATTAACATCGCCAACGGAATCACGCACATGGTGATAATGGCGGCGCGTATATTGCCTAAAAATATAAACAATATTGCGATGACCAACAATGCACCTTCGATTAAATTCTTTTTAACGGTATTAATGGCTTTATCAATCAAAATAGTACGGTCGTAAACCACATTGGCAGTAATGCCCGCTGGTAGTGTTTTATTCACTTCAGCCAGCCTAGTTGCAACAGCTTGAGAAACTTCACGGCTATTTTCGCCCATCAGCATGAATACCGTACCTAGTACAACTTCTTCGCCATTCATGGTGGCAGCGCCTGTGCGTAAATCGCTACCAATAGAAACACTCGCCACATCTTGAACGCGAATAGGCGTAGCGTTACGGGTATCAACTACAATATTACTCAAATCTGTGAGTATTTGAGTTGAATTCACACTACTTGCCACTAGTTGACCTGGTACGCGAATTAAATACTGCTCACCAGATTTTTCGATATAACCCGCCCCCACGTTGCTAGTATTACGCTCTAGCGCATGCACTACATCGGTTAGCGTCAAACCGTAACTCACTAAAGCTTCACTATTAGGCGCAATTTGATACTGCTTACTATAGCCGCCGACGGTATTGATTTCTGTTACACCAGGTACATTGCGCAATTGTGGCTTAATAATCCAATCTTGCACTTCACGCAAATCCATTGCAGTGTATGGCGTGCCATCTGGCTTCAGCGCGCCTGGCTTGGCAGATACCGTCCACATAAAAATCTCGCCCAGACCAGTGGCAGTCGGCCCCATTTCAGGGACGATGCCTGCTGGTAACTTTTCTTTTACCTGCGCAATACGTTCAGCAACAAGCTGGCGCGCAAAATAAATATTGGTGCCTTCTTTAAACACCACCGTCACTTGCGATAAACCATAACGCGAAATTGAACGCGTTTCTTCTAAATCTGGCAGTCCAGCCATCGCCGTTTCTACAGGGTAAGTAATGCGCTGCTCAGTTTCTAAGGGTGAGTAACCGGGTGCCACCGAGTTGATTTGCACTTGTACGTTGGTAATATCGGGTACAGCATCAATTGGCAACTGTTGATAACTCACAATACCTAGGATGGCCACACCCAAACTAATCAACATCACTAGCCAACGCTGATTTATAGAAAATTGGATTAACTTTTCAAAAAAACCTTTAGGTTCATTATCCAGTCTAGTGGTCATGGCTGGCTCCTGCCTTACCTAGCTCGGCTTTGACGACGAAACTATTGCCCGCCGCATATTGTTCGCCTTCGTTCAAACCAGAGAGCACTTCCACATACTTACTATCACGACGGCCCAACGTTACTGGTCGCGCTTCAAAAGCATCACCATAACGGCCAAATACCACATCACCATATTGCAAGCTTTGTATCGCCTCCACTGAAACCGCAAGTGGTACATTCACCTCATCTGCCACTAAGTCAATATTCACGGGCAGACCAACTAACCAATTGGATTTTTCATTTGTTAATACCACGCGCGCGACCGCAGTGCGACTTTGCTCGGCCACCAGTGGCGCAATATAAGTAATCGTCCCCGCTGTACTTTGCTCAAAGGCAGACGCACGCACGGTGACCTTTTGCCCTGTTTTTACTAAGCCTAAATCTTTAATGGGAATACTCATTTCAGCCCATACCGTCTTTAAATCAGCCACTTCAAACATCATTTGCGTCAACTCTAATACTTGCCCAGCAGCCACATTTTTGCGTGTAATGACGCCATCAATCGGGGCTTTCAACGTATAGCGCGAACCACTACCGCCACTAACCCCCATGCTTGACAATTTTTGCTGCTGCTGCGCTAATTCAATTTGTGCTAACTGCAAATCATTTTTAGCGGCAAGATAATCTTGTTCGGCAGAGATTTTTTCATGCCACAAGTTTTCCTCACGCGCTAAAGTTGTTTTAGCAAGATTCAGACGTTGTTGTGCGGCAGATAAATCTCCACGATTCGCAGCTACTTCTAAACTTGAAACCACCGCCAAGGTTTGGCCGCGTTTTACTTTATCACCTACATTAGCTGCAACGCTTTCTATAATGCCACTCATGCGCGGCAAAACCTGCACAGCCCTATCTGCATTTAATTTAATTTCACCAATTAAGCGCAAATTGGTTTGAATATTGGCAGACGCAGCGGTTAACACCTCAATTGCATTATGTTTAAGCTGCTCATTGGTGAGAGTTACTCTGGCCTCTATTTGGTCATAGGCGAATTCGTGTGTTTTACCTGCATGCGTTGCATCAATATCCACTTTGAATGAATGCGGCTCACTCACCGTTATTTTTGAGGTTAAATAATCGTTCTCAGGCGTAAATGTAAAAGCTTCTTTATCGCGGCCAAGTCGCGACAGATTTAATTGAATAGCAGAATCTTTGGCTGCTAATGGTTTGCCGTTTAGGTAAGTGTAAAGTCTAAACTGGGGTGGTTGATTTTGCTCAAAAATCGTCACTTCTACTGCATAATCACCATCGGTAAACAACTTGCCGCCATGTGGCCCCTTCACGCTTTCAGTCACCATGGCTGCATGGTTGTGTCCATTTTCGCTATCTTTTTGTATTTTTTGTGCTGGCATTTGATGGTCTTTTTCGTGATTGTGCCCAGCCTCACCATGTTTAGGTGGCATCACAATATCAGCCTCTTCAGCATATTCATCTTTATGTTTACCAACTTCCTCTGCATGTTCGCCATGCTCATCCATCACAGGTTTTTCTGTTTTTAAAATTAAGCCTGCAGCTGCAATGCCTGCTAGGATAATGGCAATAATCACCCACACTTGTTTGTTTAATTTCATGGTGTTTCCCTTGAATTAGTATTTTCATAAAATCCCGTGCCTAATATGCTTCGCATATCTGCCTCTGCAAGGCTTGCCAATGCTAGTGTTTGAATGTATTGTGTTTTGGCTTGAAATAAAGTGCGTTGCGCATCCAGTACCTCTAAAAAGCTAAACTTTCCAAATTCAAATCCTTTGCGCGCGGCCTCATAGGCGCTTTGCGCGCCTTGCAAAATATCATTTTGGTACATGTTTGACGCTTCAACTTGTAATTGCCTACGGCTGTAAGCATCAGCTAAATCCGTTTTTAACTGATTTTCTAAGGCAGCTTTTTCGTCTATCGATTGATATTCGCGCGCTCTGGCGCTTTGCAAATTGCCTTGGTTTTTGTCAAACACTGGGATGGGGATAGATAAACCAATAATCGCTTGGGTGATACCACCTAATTCTTCATTGCGTTGTGCGCCTAGGCTAACGGTTACATCGGGCGTTTGTTTTGATTGCTCAATGGCACTTAACGCTTGCTTTTGCGTAACGGCGAGCGCTGCTTTTTTAAGGCGCGGTGAATCTGCAAGTTGTGCCATTAAATCGTCAAGCGTTGGTATATTATTAAGTTTTTCCAACTCACCAACAGCTATATAGTCCAGGTGCTTATTCGACTCTAGGCCTTTGGCCCACAAACTGGCTAAACGCTGTTTGGTAGCAGCTAATTGTTGATTGGCACTGGCTAACTCAATTTTTAAGCCAGCTTCAGCCACTTTGGCTTTGGTTTCTTCTACTGGCGAAACCTTACCTGCCAGTACGCGCTTGGCGGTAGTTTCTTTTGAAGTAGTGGCAATTTGTAGTAACTCTTGTGCTAATGTTTGCGATTGCTGCGCCGCCAATACTTGGTAAAAAGCCGCGTAAGTTTTAGCGCTTATTTCTGCTTGTGCAATGCGAATATCGGCATCTGCAATGGTCAAGCTTACATCAGCCGCCGCCATGCGTTTATCGCGCTTGCCTGCAGTTTCTAGCTGCTGGCTAATAGTGATAGTGGCAATGCGGTTTTGGCTACGTAAATCTTCGACCTGCCCCGATAAAGTGGGGTTAGGGCGCGTGGCGGCTTGTAATGCCTGCGCGCTTTCAACCTCACGCCCACGCATTGCTACCGCAATATTGGGGTTAGCTTGCAAGGCTAAGGCTGTCGCTTCATCCAAGCTAACTGATGTAGTTTCAGCACTAAATACTGTAAAAGGTAAGCCTAATAATGTGGATAAAATCCACATGACAAAAAAGGATTTGAACATAAGAACTCCTAATTAAATCAATTGGTTAAAAATAACCAAATTTAAAAAAATTGATTTAATTAGCGAGGTGGCGCGCGAGGGGAATGGGGAGAGTGGGGAGAGTGGGGATAAGGTGAAAAATCAAAAGCGCATACTTGTATTTTGTTTACTCGTACGAATAACCCAAACATCAGCACACAGGCAAATAAAACCGCATCTACATCAATATTACTTAAGTTTCGTTTAACGCCACTGGCTACCTTAAATACAGAGTCAATAACTGGCGGCATTTCTATGCTATCTTGCTGACTAACATCAGCAATATGCAAATTAAAATTACTACTAGACGCGTGATTGTGGAATACGTCTTCTATAGCATGCGCATGCGCGTTTTCCAGCCCAAAAGCATGGGCGTGAATAAACGGTGCAATCAATTGCAAACAAATTAAACACAGTAATAAATACTTTTTAATGTTGCTTCTCGCTTATATTTCTAACTACTCATCATAATATTAACTCAAGTTCGCTATATTAGCTCAAGTTTGCCTACAGTCAATTTTAACTTATGGTGCAGTAGTAGTATTTAAAAAAGGCATATCAGGCAACAGCAAGGATTTATCCAAGTCCGAATTTATGCTCGCTGCCACCGCTTTGGCTTTTATTGCGGGTTGCACAGCTCTTATCAGATGCAACAACATTGTGTCTAAGGTCTGACTTTCCTTGGCAATCAACGCATACTCCTGTTCTACTATGGCGAGCCGGCTATCTAATGCTTCGGCACTCGCATTTGCCTGCATTAAATTTTTGGTGCGCTCATCCAAGCTAGTTTTGTGCTCTGCCATTTGCGATTTTAAGGCACTTAATACATCTTCTAGCCAGCGCGCACATTCGCTTTCGGCTTGCTCAAATATTTTTTGCGTTTGTGTACCTAAACCCAAGAAAAATTTCCG
The DNA here is from genome assembly GCA_031381645.1 of Methylotenera sp. Classification (GTDB taxonomy): domain Bacteria; phylum Pseudomonadota; class Gammaproteobacteria; order Burkholderiales; family Methylophilaceae; genus Methylotenera_A. Next base: position 22,606 of record JANMYB010000082.1, on the reverse strand, counting down.
AATCAAAAAATGTTTTTCGGTAAGCACATTTACTGGGTCGGTGCAAAAATCCTCAGTAATTTTTTCTAATGCTTTCATGTTGTTAATGAAGTTTGAAGTATCAAGTTCGGGAGGGTGAAGCACATCAAAATCATGCTTGGTTTGAAAAACCTCATAAACATTATCAGCCAGTTTTTTAATGTCTCGGCTTTCTTTTGTGATGTGTCCAGCCAGCTTATTGGCCTCTTTCATTAGTTTACGCATGCCTTTATTCAAGCCCACTGTTGTCCAGCTATCACCCATTTCTTTACGGCTGGTAGCCAGCGCAGTATTTAAATAAGCAGGGTTTAAATGGCGCAATAATTTTTTGCCAATATGGGTGATTTTATCATTGGCATGATTAAAAGTAGGAACAGAAGCCTCGTAACGCTTTTTATCAGCGACTACTTTAGTCAAAGTATGTTTAGAGGCTTCTACTGTTTGACCTCGCAAGTTGCGCAATTCAATCACTTGCTGGTGGTAGCTCATTAGGCGGTGTTGTACAGACTTGCGTGAATTTTTAATCATTTCACTGCATTCGCTGGCCACGGTTCTGCCCAAAATTTCGTGTTTGGCTTGAATGATCTGGTTACCTAGTGTGGTTTCCAATTCAAGAATGCCACTTTGTTCTAGTAGCGGTTGATTTTTTTTGATTTTGGCTACGAGTGCTTTTTGTGCAGAAATGGCAAATACGCTTTCAGGCGCAATACCGAGCTGATGGGCGGTAATATTGACTTGCTTTTCTATCTCATTCGCCACGTCTTGCTTGGACTTCATGTCATCCCACAACATATCAATTTTGTTGAGCAACACCAATTTATATTTGGCGCGACCCTTAATAAAATCGCTCCAAATTTGCATGTCCGACTGTGTAATGCCGGTATCGGTGGCGGTTAAAAACAATACAGCATGCGCATTGGGAATTATGTTGAGTGTAAGCTCTGGCTCTGCACCCAGTGTATTCAAGCCAGGTGTGTCTATTATCACCAACCCGCTTTTGAGTAGCGGATGTGGATAATTGATAATGGCGTGGCGCCAAACTGGAATCTTAAGTAAACCTAACATTTCCAGTTCGTGAGTCATGCCCACGTCTTGCGGGTTAAATAGCCCCAGATCTTCCGCATCACCTTGCGTTACCTCTTTTTGATCAATCAGTTTGCGCAGCATTTCTTTCATTTCATCAGGCGAATCTACATTTAACCTGAATTTTTGCCATACTTTGGGTGTGGTTTTAAGATAGGTGAGAGAGTCTTCTGAAAGGCGCGTTTCGATGGGTAAAAGCTTAATGCAAGGCTCTTCACTAGCATCCCAAAAAATTTCGGTTGGGCACATGGTGGTGCGGCCTGGCTCACTTGGCAGCAAGCGTTGGTTAAAATCCGCAAAAAATAGCGCATTGATTGTTTCAGTTTTTCCGCGAGAGAATTCAGCTAAAAATGCCATGACAATTTGGTCGCGCTTCAGCATTTCTAACACATCATATAAGCGTAACTCCCGAACCGAATCAGAATAGGGGCTCTTCGCAAGCCAGTCGCGATAATCTGAGATGGTTTTGCTTAGGCTGGCGCGCCACTCTTGGTATTCGGTAACTTTGGATTGTAAGGTTTCTAACATTACGGAGTTTGTAGCCTAAAAAAGTGAAAGTAACTGCATTTCTAGCGTTTTTATCACAGAAACATTAAGCATTTGCAAAAAAATTAGCGCAACGATAGGCGAAAAATCGATGCCGCTAGCCATTGGTAATATTCGCTGAATTGGTGCCAATATTGGCCTAGTGAGACTGTTGAGCGCGCTTGCAATAGGCGTGTGCGGGTTTACCCAGCTTAAAATCACTTGCAACATAATGGCGTAAAAAAACACATCTAGCATAGTACGCAACACGCCCAGAAAGCTCATGCCTATTAGACCTGTCCATGCTGATTGGCCAGCTACACTAAGTGGAAAATCGCGCAGCCAAAGCAAGCTAAGTTGCAGCAAAAATTGTGCAAGAAGTGCTAAAAACAAGGTAGATAAATCAGTTTTCCTCCAGCTTGGGATAATTCTGCGTACGGGTTTTACAGCAAAATCGGTGAGTGAAACTACCATGTAAGCCAGCGGGTTGTTGAATGATGCCCTGAATAGCTGTAACAAAAAACGTAATAAAAACAACATGGTAAGCAAATTAAATATAGTGACAAGTAAAAAATTGAGTGCACTAGAAAACATATAATCAATCCTTCCCTAATTCATCGCCTAGTGTTTTGGCGCGTTCGCAGGCTTTTTGTGTGGCCAATTGAATGGCTTGTTTCACTTTTGAGTTTTCTAAGCTGAGTAATCCTTGTTCAGTCGTGCCGCCTTTTGAGGTGACTTGTTCGCGCAACGTAGCAATTTGCGTGGCGCTGGCATCAGCCAACAAGCTTGCTCCTTTGAAGGTGGCGATGCTGAGCTGCTTGGCTTGAGATTCGCTGAGTCCTAGCGCCAGCGCGGCCTCATGTAAGGCTTCGATAAAATAAAATACATAAGCTGGGCCACTACCAGAAATCGCAGTGACTGCGTCTAATTTTTCTTCTCTATCCAGCCAAAGCGTAGTGCCAGCGGCGCCTAATACTTGGTTCGCCAGCGCGATTTGTGATTCGCTCACACTTGGCATGGCGTATAAGCCAGTAACGCCTGCTTGTATTTGCGCGGGCGTATTGGGCATGGCGCGGATGATGATTTTGTAATCGCTTAGCCAGCGCGACAAATCATTCAGACGAATGCCCGCGGCGATGGAAATAATGAGCTGATTGTTGAGCAATGGTGCCAATGTTTTTGCTAATGCAGGCAATTGTTGTGGTTTTATTGCCAACACAATCACGTCACAGTTTTTTATTTCATCAATTTGGGCAGAGGTATTTATTTTAAATGTATGCTCTAGAGCCTCACGTTTATTGGCTTCCAGCTCAATAACGATAATATTTTGCATGGCAAAGTTTTGGCTTTTTAGGCCAGTAATTAAAGCCTGCGCCATGTTGCCGCCGCCAATAAAGCCAAGTTTCATTTAATTCTCAATTTTAGTTAATCGTCTGCCAAAAATAGCAGAACCAATACGCACGATGGTAGCACCTTCATGTATCGCCGCGACGTAGTCATCCGACATGCCGATAGATAAGGTGTCTAGTTTAAAACCTTGTTGTTGCAGATTTTTAAACGCATCCGCGACTATTTTAAATTGCGCGCGCTGTTTTGCAAACTCTTTTGTAGGCGCGGGAATCGCCATTAATCCGCGCAATTTTAAATGCGGCATCGCAGAAATAGCTTTTGCAAGTATGGTCTGCAGGCCAACATCCACGCCACTTTTTGAGCCTTCCTCGCTACTATTTATTTGAATGCAAACATTAAGCGGCGCAGCGGAAGGTGACCGTGCGTCATTCAAACGTTGCGCAATTTTTAGCCTGTCCACAGAATGTACCCAATTAAAATGTTGCGCGATGAGTTGAGTTTTATTGCTTTGAATTGGACCAATAAAATGCCACTCAATCGCCAAATCCTGTAGTTCTTTTTGTTTATTAATAGCCTCTTGCACGTAGTTTTCACCAAACGCGCGCTGTCCCGCTAAATAGGCGCTACGAATTTTTTCAGCTGTCTGTGCTTTGCTCACTGCAAGCAGCGTAATTGCATCACTTCTGTTAGCAACGCGTTTTACATGCTGAATATTTGTTTGAATTGCTTGCAAGGATTCATAAATTGTGTTCATAATTCAATTATCTAAACAATAAACCTTATGTGGTTTATTACAAGTTGGTTTAACAAACTCATTATAGCAGGAGCTGATAGTGGATATTTCAGATTTACTCGCCTTTTCGGTAAAGAATAAAGCATCAGATTTGCACTTGTCTGCGGGCTTGCCACCGATGATACGTGTGCATGGCGATGTGCGTAAAATTAACGTGCCTACCATGGATCATACGCAAGTGCATGATATGGTGTATGACATCATGAACGATGGTCAGCGTAAAGTATATGAAGAAACGCTGGAATGCGATTTCTCCTTTGAAATCCCGAATTTAGCGCGCTTTCGCGTCAATGCCTTTAATCACAATCGTGGCTCAGGCGCGGTATTTCGGACTATCCCATCTAAAATATTAACGTTAGATGAACTTAATTGTCCGCCGATTTTTAAAGAAATTTGCAATACGCCTCGCGGCATTGTGCTAGTTACTGGGCCGACTGGTTCGGGTAAATCGACCACACTGGCGGCGATGGTGGATTACATAAATGAAAATGAAATGGGGCACATTTTAACGGTGGAAGACCCGATTGAGTTTGTGCATCAATCTAAAAAATGTTTGATTAATCAGCGCGAAGTTGGACCGCATACACTGTCGTTCCAAAATGCGCTGCGGAGCGCGTTGCGTGAAGACCCAGATGTAATTCTGGTCGGTGAGATGCGCGATTTGGAAACGATTCGATTGGCTCTTAGTGCCGCAGAAACAGGTCACTTAGTATTCGGTACGCTGCACACTAGCTCGGCTGCTAAAACGGTTGACCGTATTGTCGACGTTTTCCCTGCGGCAGAAAAAGAAATGGTGCGTTCGATGTTGTCAGAGTCGTTACGTTCGGTAATTTCACAAACTTTATGTAAAACCAAAGACGAGCAAGGCCGGGTGGCGGCGCATGAGATTATGATTGGTACACCAGCGATTCGTAACTTGATTCGCGAAAATAAAGTGGCTCAAATGTACTCGTCGATTCAAACTGGGCAAAATATCGGCATGCAGACGCTGGATCAAAATCTGCAAGATTTGGTGCGCCGTAACGTGATTTCTGCCAATGAAGCCCGCGGTAAAGCGGCGAATAAAGATTCGATTGTTGGTTAAATACCATGTACCATGCAGACCGCATGGATATTGGCTCGCAGAGCATGTTATTTAAGAGTTAATTGTTAGGATGATGTGATGGAAAAAGGCCAGGCCGAAAAGTTTGTATTTGATTTGCTACGCTTAATGCTGGGCAAAAAAGCTTCCGATATGTTTATCACAGCTAGCTTCCCACCCGCCATGAAAATTGATGGCAAAATGACGCCCATCAGCTCCCAAGTACTTACTGCGCAACAATCACGCGAAATTGCGCGCTCGATTATGAATGATAAGCAAACAGCAGAATTTGATGCGACTAATGAGTGTAATTTCGCGATTGGCATTCCTGGCGTAGCGCGTTTTAGGGTCAATGCTTTTGTACAGCGCGGTTCTGTAGGTTTGGTGTTTCGTACTATTACTACAAAAATCCCTAAATTTGAGGATTTAGGTTTGCCAGAAGTACTTAAAGATATTGCCATGACCAAACGCGGCCTAGTAATTTTTGTCGGCGGTACTGGCTCAGGTAAATCGACCTCGCTCGCAGCGATGGTGGGATACCGTAACGAAAACAGCTATGGTCATATTATTACGATTGAAGACCCAGTTGAGTTTGTGCACGAACACATTAATTGTATTATTACCCAGCGTGAAGTAGGTGTGGATACTGATGGTTGGAGCATCGCACTTAAAAACACCTTGCGCCAAGCACCTGATGTGATCTTAATTGGCGAAATTCGTGATCGTGAGACTATGGATTATGCAATTGCATTTGCTGAAACAGGTCATTTATGTTTGGCGACATTACATGCTAATAGCACCAATCAAGCGCTAGATCGCATTATTAACTTCTTCCCCGAAGAGCGACGTCATCAGTTGTTGATGGATTTATCGTTGAATACACGTGCCTTTATTTCGCAACGCTTGATTCCGAAATCGGATGGCATTGGCCGCTCCGCAGCGATTGAAATTATGATTAACTCACCATTGATTTCAGATTTAATTTTTAAAGGTGATGTGCACGAAATTAAAGAAATTATTGGGCGCTCGCGTGAGTTGGGTATGCAAACGTTTGATCAAGCTTTGTTTGAGTTACATGAATCGGGCGCAATTAGCTATGAAGAGGCCTTGCGCAATGCGGATTCAGTGAATGACCTGCGTTTGAGAATCAAACTGGAAGGCAAAGCCGCACACGATAGGGACAACTCTTCTGGTTTGGATCATTTAGGCATGGTTTAAAAAATTAACTTGAAATAAAAAAGCCGATGGGAACATCGGCTTTTTTATTGAGAAAATTGACCACTCTATAAAAACTTGCTATTCCACCGAAACCTCTACGCGCCTCGCTTCAGCCAAATCGCCGCCGCCATCCACGCTTTCTGGTTTGCGCAACTCAATTCTCATCACATCAATACCTGTTGTAACAAGCGTAGCGTGTACCGCTTTAGCGCGGCTGTATGCAAGATCTTCGTTCACCTTTTGGTTGCCACGCGGATCGTGGAAACCAGATATTACTGCTTTAGAGGCAGGATTTGCATTTAGCCACTCGATAATGGGGGCTAAGGTCGCATCTGCATCACTCTGCAATACAGTTTTGCCAGTATCAAAGTAAAGTTTAGCAGCTGGTGGGGGCACCATTGCGGCAGGTTCAGCAGCTTTCACCATAATCTGGTTGTCTACAGTTACGCTAGAGCCAAAGAACGCTTGCGCATCAACGCCTTTCTGATCCCTAATTGCTTCAGTATCTACAGTGCCTCTAAGGACTACATCTTTGTCATCACCCTGTGCTTGCAACGCATCTCCACCCGCTAAAAGTGCTTTTAAAGCATCAGATTGGTTGAACCAGCTTACATTGGCACTATCGCCATTGCTAGTAAAGTCGTTGGCTGTGGCACTAAAGCCAAACGCCTCAGTCACGCTAGCTGGCTCCATTGGCATCGATCCTCCTTCAACTGCAGCTGCGGCTTCGTCAGACGTGCCACAGCATGCACTAGATGGGCCACGACCTGTTAGTAACATCAGCAATAATATTAACGCAAGAATTAGCGCAACTATCCAGCTCCAGCGAGAGTAACTCGATTGATTGTTATGCATATTAGTCACCTTTTATTTTTTAAGGCCAGCAGAAAGTTTGTCTTGCAACTTTTTAAGCTCTGCCCATTTATTATCAGCTGCTAATGCTGCTTGCTGTGCCCAAGTGCTAGGGTTGGCAATGCGGAAGCGAGAACCGCCATCGTCTAGAATTTTACGCATTTGCGGTACTGTAGCCGCTGCCAGTTGCGCAAAAGTTTTAATGCCATTGGCGTTAAATAATTCATTAATTTTTGGGCCTATGCCTTCCACAATGGTCAGATCATTTGCATTTTTAATGATAAAGCCCGCTTTTTTCGCTGCGGCTAAGTCAATCACAGATGCTGCTGGTGCAGCTTTGGCTTTCGGGGCCATAGGCACGGCTTTTACCGCTGGTGCGGCAGGCGCATCAGCCATTTTGACTGGCGTAGGAGCTGGGGCGGGTGTGTGAGTCGTGTTGCCGCTACTTGGAGGTACTTTGCAGCAACATTTGCACATGCAACGATTTAGCAGCCAGCCTAGTAAAGTGCCAGCTAAAAACCACCAAAAACAACATCCTAAAGAACTTAAAAGTGAACTCATTTTTACTCCCCAATAATGACTAGTCAAAAAATTGATATTACTAAAAAATAAGAAAAGTAACTATCTGCGCCTTTTAAGAAAACGTCAAGTTTTTAAGTCAGTTGCGACTAAATTTTAACTTATTTGATAACTGATTTGCCCGTGCAACAAGGTATATTGTACTTTCCCAGCTACCGTTAAGCCTAAGAAAGGTGTGTTTTTACCTTGGCTTTTTAGCTGGCTTGCATCCACTTTCCATTCAAGAGTTGGGTTAAAAATCGCAATATCAGCATCGGCATTCATGCTTAAATGCCCGCTAGCAATAGCTAATATATTGGCTGGCATGGTAGTGATTTTTACAATTGCATCAAACAGACTAGCTTTGTTATCTGTCGCCCATTTTAACGTCAATGGCAACAGTAACTCTAAACCTGTTGCGCCTGCCTCAGCTTCAGTAAACGGTAGTAATTTTGCGTCGTCGTCCACTGGCGTGTGGTCGCTGCAAATCGCGTCAATGGTGCCGTCTTTTAGCCCAAGGCATAGAGCGTTTTTATCACGCATGCTACGCAGAGGTGGCTTTAGATTGGCTTGCGCATTAAAGTAGCCAATGTCGTGATCAGTTAAATGGCAATGTTGCGTGCTGACATCCGCGGTCACTGCTACGCCTTGTTTTTTTGCAGCGCGCACCAAATCCACGCCTTCTGCAGTGGATATTCTGCAGAGATGAATTTTAGTTTTTGTTTCATGTGCGATGCGCAAAATGTTGGCAATCGCTAAGCCCTCAGCTGCCGCAGGTATGCCTTTTAAGCCTAATCGGCTAGCAATTTCGCCATCATGCGCGACACCATCTTTGGCTAAATAATAATCTTCGGCACGTAAAAAAATTGTATATCCAAACGTCGTGGCATATTCAAACGCGCGCCACAATACTTGCGTATCTGTCATCGCAATGTCGGCTTGACTAAAGCCCACGCAACCAGCCTCGCTAAGCGCATGCATTTCTGTTAAGAGCTTGCCTTCTAATTGACGGGTCAGCGCACCTAGCGGATAGACATGCGCCAAATTGAGTTGCTTGGCACGATGTTTGAGCATTTCCACCAGCCCTGGCTCATCTAATATTGGACTGGTATCTGGCGGGCAAGCAAGGCTAGTCACACCACCAGCGGCTGCGGCTTGCAACTCACTTTTTAGATTGGCTTTATGTGCTGAGCCTGGCTCGCGCAGACGTGCAGACAAGTCTACAAAACCTGGTGCGACAATTAAACCTGCGGCATCAATAGTTTGATTTGCGACAAAGCCATCGGGCGCTTTCCCGATACCGACAATTTTGCTTGCAGCGATAAACACATCTTGTTTTTTATCGATGTTATTTTTTGGGTCAATCAAATGACCATTTTTAATATGAATTTTCACGCGCCACCTCCTCGAAGTCCGCCAGCAGCAGCGCCTGTGGACTGACCACCAGCAAGTATCGCCATCACCGCCATACGAACTGCGATACCATACGTGACTTGCGGCAAAATCACCGACTGGCTTCCATCAGCCACACTAGAATCAATCTCCACGCCGCGATTCATCGGGCCAGGATGCATGACAATCGCATCTGACTTTGCATAACTTAATTTTTCTTGCGTTAGCCCAAACGTTTTAAAGTATTCCTGCGCGCTTGGCAGTAGCGCACCAGTCATGCGTTCGTTTTGCAGGCGTAACATCATCACCACATCTACATCTTTTAGGCCTGCTTTCATATCGTGAAAAACTTGCACGCCGAGTTTTTCCACATCGGCTGGCAACAAGGTTTTGGGTGCAATCACGCGCACTTCTGGTACGCCTAAAGTTGTCAAAGCATGAATTTCGCTACGCGCGACGCGCGAATGCAGCACATCGCCCACCAAAGCTACGCGCAGATTGTGCATGTCGCGCTTGTAGCGGCGCACGGTAAATACGTCCAGCAAACCTTGTGTTGGGTGTGCGTGGCGACCATCACCCGCGTTGATGACGCTGATATTGTCTGGTACATGCTTAGCAATAAAATGCACCGCGCCGCTTTGGCCGTGGCGTACCACAAACATGTCCGCATGCATGGCGATTAAATTATCCACCGTGTCTAAAATCGTTTCGCCTTTCGATTGGCTGGAAGTGCCAACGTTAAGATTGATGACGTCAGCAGAAAGGCGCTTGGCCGCGATTTCAAAGGTGGTGCGAGTGCGGGTGCTGTTTTCGAAAAAAATATTGCAGACAGTTTTGCCACGTAGCAGCGGTACTTTTTTAATATCGCGCTCAGCCACGCCGACAAAGGTTTCGGCAGTATCCAAAATTTGTGTGAGGATTTTTTTTGGCAACCCTTCGATGCTCAATAAATGTTTCAGTTTGCCGTCAGCATCGAGTTGTGGGTTATTCATTACTATTCTCTAAAGTCAGATGTAGCTTGCTTTTAGTATCTTGCGAAAGCTGTAAATTTTGATTTGGGCTCAACAGAATTTCTGCACCGACAATGTTGGGATAAATAGGCAATTCTGCGCCACCGCGATTAATTAGCACCGCCAAGGTAATGCTTGCGGGGCGGCCGTAATCGAACAATTCATTCATTGCGGCGCGGGTGGTACGGCCAGTGTAGAAAATATCGTCGATTAAAATGATGTGTTTGTCCGTGACATCAAAAGGGATTTGTGAAGGCTTAGGTTCATTTTTTAAACCTCGTTGCGCATAATCGTCGCGATACATGGCGGCATCTAGCATGCCGTAGGGCACATCTTGCTTAATTGACTCTAAAATGCGACTCATCATCCATACCCCGCCGCTGTGAATGCCGACCAGCGCGCTATCTTTGTTTAACAGCACCTGTATTTTTGCGGTAATTTCGGCTAATAAATGTTCAGGGTTAGGCAAGTTCATCATTTGCTTAAAGAGTCAAAATAAGATTGTAATATGCTTTGCGCAGCCACGGCATCTAGCATGACTTTTTGTTTAATGCCTTTAATGCCAGTTTGGCTCAAATTTTGTGAGGCCTCAGCCGAACTTAAGCGCTCATCCAACATCATCACAGGCAAATTAAAGCGGCCTTCAAGCCGCTGTGCAAATTTTTTAGCAAGATGTGTCAGCAGGTGAGATTCGCCATCCATGTGCATAGGCAAGCCGACAATCAATAATACTGGGCGCCACTCTTGGATGATATTGGCGATTTTCGTAAACTTCACTTCATTTTCTTCAGCATTGATCGTGGTGAGCGGATGCGCGACTTTGAGCATGGTTTCTCCCGCTGCCACGCCGATGCGTTTTTCGCCAAAATCGAATGTCAACACCGTGCCAGAAATGTTGGGATAACTGCGTTCTAATATGGGTAAATGGCTTTGGCTTAAGCTGTTGTTTGGTGTCATTTAAGCATGCCCCGCCACATCAGATAAATTGGCTAAATTTAAGCCCATCATGCGCATGGCATAATCAAATTTTTCGTGGTCGGCTTTATCAAAAATTAGTGCATGGATGTCGTCTAAATTATCACTTTCTAAGCTTAGCCATGCATTTTGCGCTAGTTCATTTTCAAGCTGACCTGCTGCCCAACCTGCATAACCTAAGGCAATGAGCATTTTGCTAGGGCCTTTGTTTTGTGCGGTGGCTTCTAAAATATCTTTTGAAGTGGTGAGTGCCACTATGTTATTGATGACGATAGTGGAGTTAAATTCGTCGTGAGTCGCTGGTAAAATGTCATGCAAAATAAAGCCGCGTTCGGTTTGTACTGGGCCACCAAAGTGTACGGTTTTCTTTAGAAGTGCTGTAGATTCAGCTTCGAGCTGTATCTGTTGGAATAGATTTGCTACGGTGATGTCGGCGCTACGATTGATAATGACACCCATGGCGCCATCTTGGTTGTGCGTGCAGATGTAGGTGACGGTTTTGGAAAAAAACGGATCTGTCATGGCGGGCATCGCGATGAGAAACTGACCTGTAAGATTCATATTTTCCAATGGTGCTATTTTAGCACAAATTAGCTGGCCTCCAAATAGCCAGTGATTTCCAAGCCAAAGCCGTCCATGCTTGGCATTTTGCGTGGCGTTGCCATTAGTCGCATTTTTCGAACACCTAAATCCAGCAAAATCTGTGAGCCAATGCCGTAAGTGCGCAACTCTTGGTTATAGCGAGTGGGCTCATCGGCATTTTGAATGCGCTCAATTAAATCACCGCCGGATTCGCTATGATTAAGCAAAACAACCACGCCAGAAGGCGCTCTGGATATGGCTTGCAGGGCATCGATTAAACTCCAGCTATGGTTGCGATTGCTGCTGTCGAGCAAATCTAAAACAGAAAGCGGCTCGTGTACGCGCACCAAAGTTTCTTTATCGGCGCTAGGTGAGCCTTTTACCAAAGCCAGATGTGTTTCGCGCGTAATTTTATCGCGATAAGCCACTAAACGCATGCTGCCCTGTGAGGTAACAACCATGCGGCTAGCGGCCCGTTCAATTAATTTCTCATTTTCACTTCTGTAACTAATTAAATCGGCTATGGTGCCAATTTTGATGTTGTGTTGTTGCGCGATTTCAACCAAATCTGGCAAGCGTGCCATTTCGCCATCGTCCTTTAAAATCTCGCAAATCACACTGGCAGGCTCACAACCTGCTAGCGTAGCTAAGTCGCTACCCGCCTCGGTGTGGCCAGCGCGCACTAACACCCCGCCATTGAGTGCTGCCAGCGGGAACACATGGCCGGGACTAACAATATCTTTGGCGTGCGCGTTTTTTGCTACGGCGGCCTTTATCGTTGTCGCGCGATCGGCTGCTGAAATGCCAGTGGTGACGCCAGTCGCAGCTTCAATCGACACAGTAAAATTAGTGCCCAGACGCGAATCGTTTTTCTCTACCATCGGCGGCAAATCCAGTTGTTGGCAGCGCGCTTCAGTGAGCGTAAGGCAAATTAAACCGCGACCAAATTTTGCCATAAAGTTGATATGTTCAGCTGTTGCAAATTCGGCAGCAATGACAAAGTCCCCTTCGTTTTCACGATTTTCGTCATCTACTAATATCACCATTCTGCCCACTTTAATGTCGGCGATAATGTTGGTAATTGGACTAATGGATTTAAGCGGCACTGGGTCTATTCCATTCTGTCATGCGTTCCACATAGCGCGCAATTTGGTCAATCTCAATATTAACGAAGCTTTCAGCGCTTAAATTGCTTAGCGCGGTATTTTCTAAAGTGTGCGGAATAATATTCATGGTGAAAATATCTTGTTCGATGGTGTTCACGGTCAAACTTACCCCATCCACGCAAATAGAGCCTTTTTTGGCGATATATTTTGAAATAGCATGCGGTGCGCGTACCGCCAGCAGCCAGCATTCGCCTAAGTTAGTAAATTGCGTTACTTCGCCCACACCATCGACATGACCGCTTACCAAATGTCCGCCCAGCCTATCACTCAAGCGCAATGCTTTTTCTAAATTCACATCATTATTGTTAGCTAAACCCGTAGTCACGCTCAGCGTTTCTTTTGAAACATGGGTCTCAAAATGCGTTTTAGTTAGATTTTCTACAGTTAAACACACGCCATTCACCGCGATGCTGTCGCCCACAATGACGCCGTCTAAATTGGCAGCGCGAATTGAAAGCTTGAGATCATCGCCTTGTTTTGTAATGGCATCAATGTGGCCAATTGCTTGAATAATTCCAGTAAACATTATGAGTAATCTAGTGTAATAGTGCTTTAACCCATATGGGCTATTGTGTTTGTAAGCGAATGTAGGGTATTTTAGCAGGTGTAAATGAAGTTGCATTCAAGAATTTAAATATCAGCAGTATTCTTTAGATAATCAGGCAAATTAAAAAGTTGGCATACATGTTGCAAAAGTGAACATGTCATTTACTTTTTATTGAGCAGGTACTAAAAATGTTAGCTACGGTAAAGCATAAAATTCAGGCGGTTTTACATCCTCAAGATGCGCAAAAAAATCTTGGGTGGATGGACACGCTTACTGAAGTGGACGAACTGACTGCGCTTAAAGAGATTACAGCGCAGCTGGTTAAAATTCAATTCGACTCAACAAAAAATCTGGATTTTCACATTGATTTGGTGCTGGAAATCGATAGAAAAACATATAAGCATGCGAAGGAAATCACACATAACTACTTGACCGTATTGAAATTAAGTAGAGAAGTAGAAACTAAAATTTACAATACAGTATACTCGTATCAGCGCCAGCTCTATGTTGCTTACACACAGTTTTTAGATTGTTATTTAGCACAAAATAAGATAGTTTTTGCTGACACAAAAATGAATTTAATTTTAGCGCGACACTTAAATGCCACATTTGCTGCTGCAAAATGGCGTTATTTTGATGATCAACCTGCGTCAATCGGCACTTGGGAAAATGTTTGTAAAGTCATCAAATGTGCTGAAAATTTGTCATTAATGAATACCAACTTATTCCTGTATGACTTTCAATCAAAAGAAACCAGCATATCGACCCTATTGAAGCGTGGTTTTATGTTGGACTCTTTACAGAAGAGTAGCTACACTCACCTGCAAATTCAAATGACCGAGCAAATTCTTAAAGTTTGGGCAAGCAATCCACTCATTACGATTAAGCATAAGCAAGATAAGTATCAATTTTTTATCAATATTGAGTCTGATAAAGGCCCAGAGCGTATTCGTGCGGTCGAAAAGTTTGCCGATTATCGCTTCTGGAAAACCACGCGTTTGGTCGATAAGATTGAAGCCTATTTATGCGCAGTCGATACTCAAAAGCCGCTACAAGAATTTGGGCTAGAGAAAATGGCTTCGACTGATGTGGTCGTGAAGTTGTTTAAAAAACTGCGTGTTGATTGGTGCGTAGAGGGCTATGAGCGCCAACGCAGAAAAGAAACCAGAAACAAACGTAATAAGCTGATTAATGTAAGTTATGGCTTAGAGGATATCTGTCGCCGTCTAAATGCTACAAAACCTAAATTGGTTACTCAGCCTATGCACGAAGATGACAGCTTATATGACTTTGAAATGCGTGTGGCTACGCACCGTGTTAAGACTGAGTCGCAACTACTTAAATCAAACCAAAACAAATTGGGCAGTGAAAACTGGTGGCTAGTAGATGAAAGTGCTAGAGGCTTTGGTGTAGATTTAGGCAAAACTTATAGCAGCTGGATTGAGACTGGCAAGCTCATAGGCTATACCTCGCAAGAAGATAAAGACTTATTTGTCATCGCGGAAATTAAAAGTGTACGCAAGCAATCTAATGGTAACTACCGCGCTGGGTTAGAGGTTTTAGGCACGCACGGCACTTCGGTGAGGGTTGGGCGCGTGGATAGCAATAATTTTGCAGAGGCGCTTAGCGGTTACTTTGTTGAGGACAAAGATACTGATCTTAGACATTTGAACACCTATTTGGGCGTATTTTTGGGAAAAGAAAACGATAGTAAGTCTAACCAAGCCTCAATAATCTTGCCGCGAAGCGAGTATAAACGTGGCAAGAAATTCAAAATTAACATTGCTGGCAACGACGAGGTGCTGGAGATGGGTTTGCCGCTGATGAAGCAGCGCGAATGGGTGCGCGTGGCAATTTAAATATAGCTACTGTTAATTTAAGCATTAAATTTTCCATTAGTTAAGAATCTTAGCAGCATAAAACTGCTAAGATTCAGCTATGTCATTTTTATCAAAATCGCTACCCTTCGAGCTGTTTGTTGGCTTGCGTTATTTACGCGCAAAACGCAAAAGTCACTTTACTACCTTTATTTCAATTACCAGTATGGTTGGTATCGCGCTAGGCGTAGCGGTGCTGATTGTGGTGCTTTCTGTCATGAACGGTTTCGGCACTGAGCTACGCAATCGCATTTTAGGTGTAGCCTCGCATCTGCAAATTACCGAGGGCGCTAATACGCTGGCAACCTGGCAACAGGTGGTAGCAAGTATTGACGGTACGCCTCACGTGCTGGCGGCAGCGCCTTTTGTCATGGGTCAAGGTATGCTTTCGTATGGCTCGGCCGCACAAGGTACGTTAGTGCGCGGTATTGTGCCTGCTGACGAAGTAAAAGTTGCAGAGTTTGCCGATAAAATGAAAGTGGGCAGCTTGGATGATCTGCAGGCGGGCAAATTTAATATTATTTTAGGCGCAGATTTAGCCTATGCTTTAGGCATAACAGTGGGTGAAAAAGTCGTGCTGATGTCGCCGTCTGGCCAAGCAACGCCGGTTGGCACTATGCCGCGTATGAAGCAATTTAAGCTCGTTGGCTTGTTCGAAATGGGCTATCAAAATTACGATTCTGGCTTAGCGCTGATTCACATGGAAGACGCCGCGAAATTGTATCGCATGGGTGATAAAATCACTGGTTTGCGCATCAAGTTAGATGACCCGTTTTTAACGCCAGAAGTCGCGCCAGCTATCGCTGCCAAGCTTGCTAGTCAAGGTAATTATTACATCAGCGATTGGGTGCAAGAAAACCCGAATTTTTTTGCCGCGCTTAAAATGGAAAAACGCATCATGTCAATTATTATGGTACTGGTGGTGGCGGTTGCCGCATTTAATATCATTTCTACGCTCATTATGGCTGTTATCGATAAGCGTGCCGATATTGCCATTATGCGCACTTTTGGCGCCAGTCCACGCAGCATTATGGTTATTTTCATTATCCAAGGTGCGCTCATTGGTATCATCGGCACTTTGTTGGGTGTGACGCTGGGGTTATTAATTGCGCTCAATATTGGCGTGATTGTACCGTTTATCGAAAATCTATTTCACGTACAATTTTTAGCTAAAGATGTCTATTATATTAGTGAAGTACCATCGCAAGTGTTGTGGTCGGATGTCACAGCGATTACGCTCACTTCAATTATTTTAAGCCTGCTGGCGACACTTTATCCCAGCTATAAAGCTTCGCAAATCAATCCGGCGGAGGCATTGCGCTATGAGTAGTATCATTCAATGCCAAGCCTTGTGTAAAACCTATTCTGGCCTAGATGTTGCCGTGCTAAATGGTATCGATTTAAACATCAATAAAGGTGAGCAAATCGCGATTGTCGGCGAATCTGGCTCGGGCAAAAGCACCTTGCTGCATCTGCTCGGTGGCTTGGACGTACCCACCAGCGGCACTGTGGAATTATCTGGCAAGCAATTAAGCCAATTGTCTGAAGCTGAAAAAGGCCTGCTGCGTAATCAATCGCTGGGCTTTGTGTATCAATTTCATCACTTATTGCCAGAATTCACTGCTATCGAAAACGTCGCTATGCCCTTGTTGATTCGCCGGCTATCACGCGAAACTGCCCTAGAAAGCGCAAAGCAAATGCTTACCAAAGTAAGTTTGGGGCATAGGTTAGAGCACATGCCAGGTGAGCTTTCGGGTGGCGAGCGGCAACGCGCAGCGCTGGCGCGTGCACTGGTTTCGCGGCCAGAATGTGTGTTGGCGGATGAACCTACTGGTAATTTGGATCGCGTGACTGCTAATCAAGTATTTGATTTATTGTTGGAAATTAACAAAGCGCAAAATACTAGCCTAGTTGTCGTTACGCATGATTTGGGTTTGGCAGCCAAAATGCAGCGGCAATATCGGCTACAAGACGGCAAACTTATCCCGTTTAGCTAGATGATAATTGCGGTGCCCAAATGATTATTTTTGCATTGGGCTTCGTATTTGGCGCTTGGTTGTTGCAACAACAATCCAATTTAAACATAATTTCATTCGCCCTGCAACCCTCGTGGATATTAGCCTGCAGCCTCATTGTTTTCATTAAATTTAAGCATTATTTAATAAACTTTCCCCCTCTTTTTGTACTCGCAAGTTTGCTGGGATTTTTCTGGGCAGCGACGTTTGCTACACTTAGATTAAGCGATGAATTACTGCAAGATTGGCAACAGAAAAATATTGAAGTTATCGGCGTGGTGGCGAGCTTGCCTGAAGTGACCGAACGTGGCGAGCGCTTTCGTTTCGATGTCGAAAAAATTCTTACCAAAGACGACACAGAAACTTTAAAAGTCCCACAGCATATTTCGCTCAATTATTATCGAGAAGTGGAATCTGCCAAGCCAGAAAACGCGCCTAGCATAAGCAATTATTTTCACGCGGGCGAGCGTTGGCAATTTACGGTGCGCCTAAAGCGCCCGCACAGCACCTACAATCCGCATGGTTTCGATTTTGAGGGCTGGGCGCTGGCAGAAAATATGCGCGCCACTGGCACAATTCGCAATAAAAGTGGCTACAAAAAACTCACCAATTTTGTGTGGCGGCCAAGTTATGTTGTTGAACATTGGCGCGAAAAAACTGGCAACAGAATTACACAAGCGCTAGCAAACAATCCCTATGCAGGTGTGATTCGTGCGCTAGTAGTGGGTGATGATAGCCAAATTTCGCAAGCGCAATGGGATGTGTTTTTCCGCACTGGAATCGGACATTTAGTATCGATTTCTGGTTTGCACATCACCATGTTGGCGGGGCTGGCATTTGCGATTACAGCATTTATTTGGCGACGATTTCCAAGCTTAGTCATGCGTCTGCCCACGCGCAAAGCCGCTACGATTGCCAGTGTGCTGGCAGGTCTGATATATGCTGGTTTGGCAGGCTGGTCAGTGCCCACGCAGCGCACTATTTTTATGCTACTAACATTTGCCGCTGCGCTTTTATTGGCGCGTAATTTGGCAATTTCGCGTGTGCTGGCGATTGCGCTCATTGTCGTGGTTTTGTGTGATCCGTGGGCAGTTACCGCGCCAGGTTTTTGGCTGTCTTTCAGCGCAGTGGCTTTTATCGCCTACGTGACCGTCTTGCGGCTAAAGACTGCCAGATGGCTAAAAACGGCCATTACAACGCAGTGGGCGATTACTTTAGGTTTGTTGCCTTTGCTCATCGTTATGTTTGGCCAAGCTTCTATTGTTTCGCCGCTCGCTAATGCGTTTGCCATTCCTGTTATCAGTTTAATCGTGGTGCCATTGGCGATTTTTGGCAGCTTTCTCAATTTAGATTTTGTTCTAAATGCAGCACATTTTATTCTGCAAACTTGCATGCTTGGCCTCAATTACTTGGCGAATTTACCCACTTGGCAGCAAGCTGCTCCGCCAATGTGGGCGATGCTGGTGGCGATGTTTGGCGTGTTGTGGCTGTTGCTACCGCGCGGTTTTCCGCAGCGCTGGCTCGGAATGACTTTACTGTTACCGTTATTTTTGGTCGAAATTCCAAAACCTGAAGTTGGCGAAATGCAAGTGGCGGTGTTAGATGTCGGGCAAGGTTTGGCGGTGGTGATAAAAACCGCGAATCACAGTTTTTTATACGATGCTGGGCCTCGCTACTCAGCACAGAGCGACGCGGGTAGTAAAATTGTGGTGCCTTATTTGCGCGGTGAAGGCATAAAGAAGTTAGATGGTTTTATGGTGAGCCACAATGACATCGACCATAGCGGTGGCACCGCTTCGGTACTCGCGCAAGTGCCAGTAGGTTGGTTGGCGAGCTCGTTCAGTTTAGCTGCGGATAATCTACCCAAGAAAACCATGAAGTGTTTTGCTGGTCAGCATTGGCGCTGGGATAACGTGAGTTTTGAAGTGCTTTACCCAACGCTAGAGAGTTATGAGAATGCTGAATTGAAAGATAATAATCGCAGTTGCGTGCTGAAAGTGACGAGCCAGTTTGGCAGTATTTTACTTACGGGCGATATTGAAAAAGAGGCTGAAAAAACTCTTTTAGAGAACAGCCTGCAGGCCAATATCTATAAGGGTTCTGGCGATGTTGCTTTAAATAATGAAAGCTTAGTAAATAATTTACTTAAAAGCGACGTACTTATTGCACCGCATCACGGTAGCAAAACTTCTTCTACGGTTGATTTTATTCAACTAGTTGGCGCAAAACACATTATTTTTACGGTGGGTTATTTGAATCGTTTTAAACATCCTAAGCCATTAATTGAAAAACGTTTTGAGGAAAGTGGTGCAATCACCTACCGCTCTGATTTTCAAGGCGCAGTTTTGATAGATTTCAAAAAAAATAATGCGATAAAAATCAACGCTTGGCGCCAAACCCAGCCACGCTATTGGCACGACAGCTATTAATTAAAATCTTGTCATAAAGAAACTTGCCGAAACGCCCGCTTCCAGCTAAAGTAGCGGAAGTTTTTGAAATCTTAAGGAGTATCGCTGTGTGGGAAATTATTCAGGCTGCTGGCTGGCCGATTTGGCCTCTGATTATTGCATCTGTTATTGCGCTGGCGATTATTGGTGAGCGTTTTTGGGCGCTGCGTCCCGAGGTGGTCGCACCGAGCAATTTGCTGCCAGAAGTGCAAAAATGGCTAGGGCAGGGCGGCGTGACTAAAGAAACGCTAAATAAATTAGAGCAACATTCTATGCTAGGTCAAGTATTTGCAAGCGCGTTATCCAACGCTAAAAACTCCCGTGAAGTCACCAAAGAAGCGATTGAAGAAACTGGTCGTGCTGTTGCGCATAAATTAGAGCGTTATTTGCCGATATTGGGCACAATCGCCACAGTGGCGCCGCTATTGGGTTTGCTGGGCACAGTCATCGGCATGGTGGAGCTATTCGGCTCGTTTACCAATAGCGGCCACGATGTGGCGCAGTTTGCGCGTGGTATTTCAGTGGCGCTTTATAACACTGCGGCGGGTCTTGTGGTGGCGGTGCCAGCAATGATTGCGTATCGTTATTTCCGCAGTAAAGTGGATGATTTATTAGTCGATATGGAGCAGCAAGCTATAAAAATCGTCGAAATCTTGCATGGTCAGAGAAACTAAAACATGAACTTCCAACGTGGTAAACGCAACGAAGAGCTCGAGATGAATCTCGTGCCTTTAATCGATGTGTTATTGGTGATTATTATTTTCTTAGTGGTCAGCGCAACGTTTTCGCGCACTAGTGAGTTGCAAATTAATTTGCCGACCGCAGAAGCCAGCGCACCTGAAGACAAGCCATTGGTGATTACGGTGGAAGTAGATGCGACTGGACACTATATGGTAAACGGTAACGCGGTTGATGGCGCGAGCGTAGCAGGTATTGCTTTGGCACTCACCAAAGCCGCAGGCAATGGCAAAGAGCCAACTATCGTGATTAATGCTGATGCAAAAGCGACGCACCAATCGGTAATAAATGTCATGGAAGCCTCAAGACAAGCTAATTATACGCATATTACGTTTGCAACGCAGATTGGCTCTGAATAGTATTGAGTTCTCTCTCAGTATTCGACTGTCAGAATTTAAAACTAAATTAATGTCGAAATCCTCCCGCAATAAAGACAAGATACCTCATATAGCCAACGCAAAAATATTGTATATGCGTCTGTTTCGCTATGCTTGGCAGCACAAAGCTTTTTTCGCCATCAGCATCATTTCAATTGTTATATTATCTGCCAGTAATACTGCTTTTTTGGCACTCATTAAGCAAGTCACGGACGAAGGCTTCGTGAATAAATCGCCCGATAAAGTGGTGCTTTTGCCGCTTATGCTGTTTGGACTTATGGTCTTGCGCGGCTTGGCCAGCTTCACTTCTACCTATGGCATGCGCTATGTGGCGCGCCACGTGGTGGCGACTTTGCGGCAAGAAGCGTTTGCGCGTCTCATGCAACTTCCCGTCACTTTTTTCGATGCAAATTCAGCGGGCATGATGACCTCAAAACTGACGTTTGATGCCGAGCGTCTATCTATTGTTACCACTCGCGTGGCGATGAATGTGGTGCGTGATGCCCTTACTGTGGTAGGTATGGTGTGTTATATGCTGTATTTAGATTGGAAGCTCACCTTAATTTTTGCGCTAGTGGCACCAATCATGGGTTTGTATCTGCGCAAGATGACACCCAAATTACGCGCCAGCGCCAAGCAAGTGCAAGGCACCGTGGGCGAGATGACCAAGGCGGCAGAAGAGGCGATTTCTGGGCAGCGTATTGTGAAAATTTTTGGCGCAACCGATTACGAATACGACCGATTTTCTAAAATTGTGCTTAAAAATCGTGCGGTAGAAATGAAACTCACGCGTATTTCAGGCTTTAACAGCTTGGTGGTAGAGATTTTGGCTGCAGTCGCGCTGGGCTTGATTGTGTATTACTCAGTTGGCCATTTTACCGCGGGCGAATTTGCCGCATTTGTGGGCGCATTGCTGATGATGATTTCTCCCATCAAACACCTCACTGCGGCGAATGAAGATATACAGATTGGCTTGGCTGCTGCGCAAAGTGTGTTTGAGGTGATTGATACGCCTGCAGAAATTAACGAAGGCGAAAAACAAATTGCGCGCTCAAACGGCGAAATTACATTTAAAAACGTGAGTTTGCGCTATGAAAATGCCAAAAAACCTGCGCTTAACAATTTAAGTTTTACCATTCAGCCAGGCGAAAAGTTGGCGCTAGTTGGGCGTTCTGGTGGTGGTAAAACCACGCTAGTGAATTTATTGCCGCGTTTTTACGAGCTACAACAAGGCTTGGTGTTGCTCGATGGCGTGGATATTCGCTCGCTCGAGTTAAAAAATCTGCGCAGTCAGTTTTCACTGGTCAGCCAAGATATTATTTTGTTTAACGATACAATTTTTAACAATATCGCTTACGGTACCTTACGAAACGCGACTGAAGCAGAAGTATTAGAAGCTGCCAAAGCCGCGCACGCTTGGGAGTTTATTTCGCAGTTGCCAGATGGCCTGCAAAATGAAATTGGCGATCGCGGCGTACGCCTTTCTGGCGGCCAGCGTCAGCGCATCGCCATTGCGCGTGCGATTCTTAAAAACGCGCCGATTTTGTTGCTGGATGAAGCCACCAGCGCGTTGGATACAGAATCGGAGCAGCACGTGCAAGCGGCGCTGGATACGTTGATGGAAAACCGTACATCAATTGTCATCGCGCATCGCCTTAGTACCATCGAAAACGCGGATAGAATTTTGGTGATGGATCAGGGCGAAATTGTCGAATTTGGCACGCATCAGGCGCTTATGAAAAAAAATGGCTATTACACTAAGTTGTATCAAAAAGAACTCGAGTAGGCTTTCGTGAAAAAGTTTATCCAAAATTCTTGGGTGAAAAAAGGCGCATTTTTTTATTTAATTTTAGTGCCGCTGTCATGGCTGTTTGCGGGCATTACTGCGCTTAGGCGCTGGGCTTATCGCGCTGGTGTGTTGAAATCCTACGCGTTACCCGTGCCAGTGATTGTGGTCGGCAATATCAATGTGGGCGGCAGCGGCAAAACGCCCGTGGTGATT
>JANMYB010000053.1:0-21621 GCA_031381645.1 Methylotenera sp. | reverse complement strand
CTCTACAGCGTGCTACATACTATGGATACCTTTAATGTTGAGCAGTTGTTGGTAGAAATGCCGCCTTATGGGTCGGATTGGTTAGCGATTATGGATAGATTAATCCGCGCAGCGCATTAAAATACGTAACATAATTTTTGGCTTGTTTTTAAGCGAAAAAGGGCGTAAATTTAGAGTGCAAGTGGATAAATTTGGAGCTTAAAATGCCAGATAATAAATACGGATTAGGTAGTAGCAAAGTTGCCACTGAGCAGCATGAGTTGCATCATAAAACCGTGGCCACGCACCCCACCAATTGCAAATTTTGCAACAGCACTAGTTTAACTTTAAGCCCTAGCATGCACGATCATCGTTGCAATGATTGCGGCGAGTGGCAAAACGATATTCCGCAGGGTTATTCAACAGGCAGAGCAGCAGATTATTGAGTTGCGACTGCTTTTAGCGCTTCCGTAAACTCTGCATCTAATTCACCATCAATTGCTTTTAGCGCAACACGCATTTTTTCTACTTCATCTGTTTTTCCTGCGCGATTGGCCATCAATCCTAGCTCAAACATGGTGGCAATGTGCTGCGGATGAAGACTTAACACTTTTTGAAAGTATTGGTGGGCTTTGGCTAAATCGCTTAAATTTTCTTCTGCTACACCAGCATAGAATAAAGCCTCTGGACTAGTGGGTTCTTTGGCAATCCACTCTTGTGCCACAATTTTTAGCTCAACCCACTTTTCGTTTTGGTATGGCAACACTACGCGCATAAAAAACGGCCGCTGCAGTTCGGGGGCATCCCAAAATGGCAATGTATCAGTATACAGAGATGCCGTGTCAGGCGCTTCCATTAAGGCTTTCACCCATTTTACGGGTACATTATAAAAAAACGCACCGTTACGCCCAGGGCTTTTGAAAGTGCTAATGGCAACCAATTTGCCCTCAGCATCAAATACTGGGCTGCCGCTCGCGCCCATGACGAATGAGGCATCAGTACGAACAATTTGGCTGTCATCAAGCGTATATAAAGCTTTAATTTTGCCTTGCGTAGTTTGTGGTTTGGGTGGGCCGCCAGGAAAACCAATCGAGAAAATGGTTTGCTCATATTTTAAGTTTTCAGAATCACCCAGCACCACAGGCGTTAAATCTAAATATTGAAAGCGCATGATGCAGATGTCGTGCTTCCAATCCGCCTTCATGGTATCGGGGATAAAGCTTTCACCAAATTTGGAAATTTTGACGCCACTTGAGTTAGCCAAAACGTGGCAATTGGTAGCGACTAAATCTTTGCCCACCACAACGCCAGTGCCCACGCCATGCCCACCAGATTTGGTAGCGACATGTACCTTAACAACAGAGGCTTTTAGTTTATAGGCCAACTCACTGATTGATTCTGCTTGTAGCATGTTGTGAAATAAAATAAGCACTAAAAAAGCTAAAATTGAACGCATACACACACTTTCTTTTAGGTTGTAAATTAAGTGACAATGAGTTGATAAAATAATTCTTAATCTTTGTGGGGCATATTGCCAAATTTAATTGTTTTTATGTGTGACAATCCTCACAAAGCTAGTAAAATGTTGTTTTCTTAAGAAGCCAAGAGTAATAGTATGTTGTCACAATCGCATTATGTAGATTTGCTCACGCCAACGGGTGTGATGCGCACTTACGTACACAGGCCAACACATCATAACAAAATTCCTGCCATTTTATTTTACTCTGAAATCTTTCAGCAAACTGGCCCAATCGAGCGTGCAGCGCGATTTATGGCAGGTCAAGGTTATGCGGTGCTGGTGCCAGAGGTGTTCCACGAGCTCAACCCAATCGGCACAGTGTTAGGCTATGATGATGCTGGTCGCGATAAAGGCAATGCTGACAAGGCCGCGAAAGACGTGCAAGCCTATGATAGCGACAACCAGGCGATGATAGCGTATTTGGCCAAGCAAGATTGGTATAACGGTAACGTTGGCGCCATGGGTTTTTGTATTGGTGGTCATCTAGCTTTTCGTGCAGCTTTGCAGCCAGAAGTGAAAGCAACAGCTTGTTTTTATGCGACTGATTTGCACACAAATATTATCCCAAATAAGCCTCATCAACATAGTATGGAAAGATTGGTCGACATCAAGAGCGAGCTGATGATGATATGGGGTAAGCAAGATAACCATATCCCAGCTACTGGGCGTTTATTGGTTTATCAAAAACTGTTAGAAGCCAATTTGAACTTCACTTGGCACGAGTTTAATGGACAACATGCATTTATGCGCGATGAAGGTGAGCGCTATGATGCGCAATTGGAGCAGATTTGTTATCAATTGGCGTTGCAGATGTTTAGTCGAACAATATAGATTTCTTACAACCCAATTCTAAATTGAGCCTTATTATTGTGCTTTATCATCCATTTGTATTTTGATTCACAACTGTAATATTGTAATTACTACTTATAAAGAGAGCTTTTATGACCACAAAAAACGCTGATATTGGCCTAGTTGGCCTTGCTGTGATGGGGCAAAATTTAGCCCTAAATATAGCTGATCACGGTTATACCATTGCGGTTTATAACCGCGACTCTAAAAAAATGACCAATTTTATTAAAGAGTGTAAAGCTAAAGAGCCTTCACACGCCAATGTGGTGGGTCATGCTGATTTAGCTTCTTTTGTATTAAGTATTAAGCGCCCACGCAAAATTGTACTGTTAGTTAAGGCAGGTAGCGCGACCGATGTGACAATTAACGCGTTACTACCTTTCCTAGAGCAAGGTGATATTATTATCGATGGCGGTAACTCTTTGTGGACCGACACAATTCGCCGCGAAAAAGAATTAGCAGTAAAAGGTATAGATTTTATTGGTTCGGGCGTTTCTGGTGGCGAAACTGGCGCACGTTTCGGCCCTAGTTTAATGCCATCTGGCACACGTAAAGCATGGGCAAGCTTAGAACCAATTTGGCGAGATATCGCAGCTAAAGTCAATAATGAAACAGGCGAGCCAATGGAAGGCGGCAAGCCAGGCAAGCCAGTAGAAGGGGGCTTCTCTTGTGCGGAATATATTGGTCCTGATGGTTCTGGTCATTATGTAAAAATGGTGCATAACGGTATTGAATATATTGATATGCAACTTATTTGCGAAGCTTACTGGCTCATGAAAAACTTGCTTGGTATGCCTGCAGATGAAATTGGTAAAGTGTTTGCTGATTGGAACAAAGGGGCGCTATCTAGCTTCTTAATCGAAATTACCGCTGATATATTGCAACAAAAAGACCCGATGACCAAAGGTTTCTTAGTCGATCAAATTCTAGATACGGCAGGTCAAAAAGGTACCGGCCAATGGACAGCAGCAAATGCGCTTGAACTTGGTGCACCAGCCAATGCAATTGCGGCGGCAGTTTATGCGCGCGCGCTTTCAAGCCTAAAAGAAGAGCGTGTTGAGGCCAGCAAAATCCTAAAAGGCCCAGCAGTCAAAAAAGTTGATGGTGATAAAAAAGAAATTATCGAAGCCATTAAAAACGCGCTATATTGCTCAAAAATTTGTGCCTATGCACAAGGCTTCCAGCTGATTGATAAAGCACAAGTAGCTTATAACTGGAAACTTAACTTTGGTGAAATTGCGCAAATTTGGCGTGGTGGTTGCATTATTCGCGCGCGTTTCTTGCAAAAAATCACTAATGCCTACGCACTTAACTCTCGTTTGAAAAATTTGATGCTAGACCCATATTTTACCAACGCGATGAACGAAGGCCAAGCTGGTTGGCGTAAAGTGATTGCTTTAGCAGTAACTAACGGTATACCAGCGCAGGGTTTTAGTGCAGCGCTTGCTTATTATGATGGATACCGCAGTGCCGATTTACCTGCTAATTTATTGCAGGGCCAGCGCGATTACTTTGGCGCACATACTTATGAGCGCAAAGACCAGCCACGTGGGCAGTCCTACCACTTGGATTGGCCAGAGCCAAAACGTCCGCAGTTAGTGATTGAATAACTGACTAAACAAACCAAACATGGGCTGGCAATGCTGCCGCCCATTTTTTGCTAAACAATGATTGAGTGTTTAAGTTAAATTTAAACGCAATCGCTATAAGCCTCTAGCGTGCGATTAAAGTTTTTATGTTTTTGCAAATCTACAACGTTTGATTCTTGCACCTTGCCCCCATCAGTTTTTTTGCTGAGTGCTGGGTTATAAATTTCTTTAGCTATTTCTGGTTTTACTACTTGTGTACTGTTTAAATTTGAAGCTTGCATTATATTTTCCTTTTGGGAGTTAAAACTACGGGAATTTTGTTCCTGTAGCGTATGAGTTTAATTCATCAAATAAATTCACTGTTTTCACGGCTTTAGTCGATAAATCATTAAAATCATTACATACTTAATGTACAACGCGGCTAATCTGTTGCGGAATACACACAAGGTAACTATTTTTACATCTCATATGTAAGCATTAGTTGTGCCAAAATATTTTTTGATAAAAATTTAGTTGTAAAAATAATCATAATTGCCTGCAAACATCGTAAAATATGGGCTCTCTCAGAGATTAAGAGTAAATGAAAATTTCTATCAATGGCAATGTTAAGCAATTCGATCACCAGGAGTTGACAATTTCTGCGCTTGTGATGACACTAAATTTAACTGGTAAGCGTTTAGCAATTGAAAAAAATGGTGAAATTGTGCCACGAAGTCATTTTGCAGAAGTGAATTTGCAAGATGGTGACAAGTTGGAAATTGTAGGCGCTGTTGGTGGTGGATAAATTAGCATGAGTGAACAATTAATTATTGCAGGAAAATCGTACCACTCGCGTTTGTTGGTGGGCACGGGAAAGTATAAAGATTTTGCCGAAACGCGTGCGGCAATTGATGCAAGTGGCGCACAAATAGTTACTGTGGCGATTAGAAGAACTAACATAGGCCAAACTGCGGGTGAGCCTTCGTTACTAGAATTTTTGCCCCCAGAAGAATTTACTTATTTGCCAAATACCGCGGGCTGCTATTCGGCTGATGACGCAGTGCGCACTTTGCGTTTAGCGCGCGAGCTGTTAGGTGACCATAGGCTGGTAAAATTGGAAGTGTTGGGCGACCCAAAAACCTTATATCCAAACGTAATTGAAACTATCACCGCAGCAAAAATTTTGGTAAAAGATGGTTTTGATGTGATGGTATATACCTCGGATGACCCGATTATTGCTAAGCAGTTGGAAGAAATTGGCTGTTGTGCGGTGATGCCGCTGGCTTCGTTAATTGGTTCTGGTATGGGTATTTTGAACCCGTGGAATCTACAAATTATTATTGAAAATGCAAAAATTCCCGTACTGGTGGATGCTGGCGTGGGTTGCGCGGGTGATGCGGCGATTGCTATGGAGCTAGGTTGCGATGGCGTGCTGATGAATACTGCCATTGCGACTGCGCGCGATCCGATTATGATGGCTGGTGCAATGAAAAAAGCCATTGAAGCCGGGCGTGAATCTTATTTGGCGGGGCGCATGCCGAAAAAACTGTATTCGGCCAGCCCAAGCTCTCCAACTAGCGGCATGATTAGCTAATATGACCGAAGGAAAAAAATACGCGTTTTCGGTAAGTGTTGAAACCGCTTATTTGTCGGATCAATCCAATCCCGATGAAAATCAATACGCATTTTCTTACACCATTACCATTAGCAATGTTGGCAGCATCGCCGCGCAGCTAATTAGTCGCCATTGGATAATCACAGATGCCAACAATCATGTGCAAGAAGTAAAAGGTTTGGGCGTAGTTGGCGCGCAGCCTTTATTGCAGCCAGGCCAACAATTTCAATATACCAGCGGCACACTATTGGCCACGCCCATTGGTTCTATGCGTGGCACTTATCAAATTGTGGCGGAAGACGGAACATTGTTTGATGCGGCGATAGCGTCATTTACGTTGGCTGTGCCCAAAATGTTAAATTAAATAAGTTAATGAAAAAGTATTTAATTTTAGTTTGTGTCGTGTTACTCACCGTTTCGTGTGCGAAAAAAAATGTAAAACCTATACCCAATAACGCGCAAAATTGCGATTGTGCGCAAGCAGCCAAACCAAATGAAATTGCGCCGATTCAACTACCAGACTCGCCCAAAACCAAAGGTGAAATAAAGCCAACAACGCTAACAAGCACACTAGATTACGCGCTATTAAAGCCAGCTAATTGGAGCGATATTGACGGCTTTGCAGAAGATGATTCGTCACTCACTTGGCCTGCATGGCTGCAGAGCTGCAGCACGCTCATTAATAAGCCGCAATGGCAAACGGCTTGTGCAGCTGCTAAAACGCTTAACAAGCCCAATAAACAAGCGGTTCAAGCCTATTTTGCGCAATATTTTAATGTGTACAGCGCTACTAATCAGGACGGCACAGACACTGGGTTGATTACTGGATATTACGAGCCTTTGCTTAAAGGTAGCCGCACTAAATCCAGCCAATATCCGCATCCATTATACAAACAGCCTGCGGATTTAATTTCGGTGGAATTGAGTGAAGTGCATCCTGAGCTTAAAAATAAGCGTGTGCGCGGTAAATTAGTAGGCAATAAATTGGTGCCATATCTGTCGCGCGCTGATATTGAGGCAAGTCCAGCGCCGTTAGCAGGCAATGAGCTGGTGTGGATTAACGATATTATTGATGTTTTCTTTTTGCAAATTCAAGGCTCTGGCTTGGTGAAGCTGGATAATGGCGAGGATATGCATGTGGGCTATGCCGATCAAAATGGGCAGGCTTATAACTCCATTGGGCGCATTTTGATTGAACGAGGCGAGCTGACGAAAGATAAAGCTTCGATGCAAGGCATTAAAGATTGGGCGCGTAATAATTTGGACAAACTGCGCGATTTGCTTAATAGCAACCCGAGCTATGTGTTTTTTAGAGAGCTGCCAGCAGGTCTGCCAGGTCCTATTGGAGCACTTGGGGTGCCAATTTTAGCAGAGCGCAGCGTGGCAATAGATCCCAAATATATTCCCATAGGCGCGCCAATATTTTTATCTACTACTCAACCCAACAGCTCAAGCCCGCTTAAACGCTTGATGGTGGCGCAAGATACGGGTGGCGCGATTAAAGGTGGCGTGCGGGCAGATTTCTTTTGGGGAGCGGGATACGAGGCTGGCAAACAAGCTGGCGCGATGAAACAAGTAGGGAAAATTTGGGTGTTATTGCCTAAAGATTTTCAATTTCCCAAGTAGCCTTAATTTTCGCCTTTAATGCGTTTAATCAAGCGCTTGATACTTTTGCGACCGATGGTGCGTTTAGTCGTTACCTTAAAATCGTACAAGTGAAATTGCAATTTATCCTGCCACCTGAATTTTCTGCCAGTCAACCCAAGATAGATATTCATAAAGCGCACACGATGTTCCCAATCGAGCTTATTACAAGTGCGAGTGAGGTCGGCTATACGTAATTTTAACAAAGTTGGATAGTTAAAGCTGTGCAAACGTGCGGTATCGATTAGTGAAAATTCTAGTTTATTGTTAGGCAGAATATTCATCAAAATATTGCCGCCCGATAAATCCCTAAAGTGAATTCCACGGCTGTGCATCACGTGGCAATATTGCGCTAATTGTGTAAAAACAGCATCTGATGTGAGGCCTAAAAATGTGGTTTCCCCGCGCGAAAATGCAGAAAAAACTTGGCCAATATTGCAGTCTGCTAGCACATATTCGCAAAGAAAAAAGTTCTGCTTTAGTGTGCTGTCGCTAGTTTTTTCAAAATATGCGATAGGCTTTGCCGTAGCAACGCCGCGCCGCATTAATTCCATCGCGCCATTCCAGCTACGTTTGGCTTTGCTCGGTTTAAATTTATCCAAAAATGCTTTATGCGGATACATTTTAACAGGCTGTTTAATGGTAATTTGGTTGGAAATGTCACGTGGGTCAGGCACATTCCAAATCGCGTTGCGCGCATGGCGTAGCGCGGCATTTTTATTGGGTGCGCTTAACTTATCTGGATGCAAATTTTGCATGATTATTTTTGCATCAGCTGCATTTTTGGCGAGTACCAAGCCCTGCCAATCACCCTCTTCAAATTTGAAATATTGTGCGTTTTCAATATGCGCATGAATCGCTAAATTTGGCGCTAAAGCAGGTTTTATCTCTGTGATAATTTCTGTTTCTTCATCCCATTGCAAATAAATAGGCGATTCAGAAATACTATCTAAACCATTTAAAACATCCCCCTTGCAGCCCAATATCCATGCTGTTTCCAAGGCATCTTTTGTGTAAATATCATTTAAAAAAGCAACCTTACCATTCACTGTCCAAGCAATGTGGGTGCTTTTCCCATGGTTCGAAAATTGGTGAATTTCTAAACCATTCGCGCTGGCAATCGCCCCTAAATACTGGGCGTCAGAAATCCATTTCACTAAGGTTTGCATAGCAAAAAAACTCGGATGTAATTTGTAATTTTCTAATTTGCCGTCTGTATTTTTATAGTGGCAAATGCGCTCTAACGCGGGGTACTCAGCATCGCTTAAACCATCGTCAATTAAGCCTTCGCGATGACAAATCAGTGCACCCCAGTTGGCTTGTGACAAGGCGTTTGAGGCCGCAAGCAGCGTGAAATAACGCGTAAGATAATCTGCTTGCTTTTTTGTGCCATGTACTAATAAACGTTCGATACGATAAATCGCCCAAAATGCGGCTGATGAAATGGTATTTTTAACACCAAAATCTTGCCCTATTTTTTGTAAAGTGCGCGCTTTTTTAATCAAATTATATTTAAAAATAGTCGCCCAGCGATATTTAAATACACGATGGTCAAAGCGTTCTGGTTCACTTACACGCTCCACAAATAAATTGTTACTGTGAATATCAGGCAATTGTTTTTTAGATTGAAATAATTTGAGTAAGCTAATGTTGTAAACAGGCTCAAAGTCCTGAATATTCGGACCAATTAAGGTGATTTTCGTATTTGTAAACTCACCTTTCAATACTGCATAGGCAATGTTCCAAGCGTACAAAAAACCATCAAATGTATAGCCAGCCCAGCGCTTGCGGTTAATCGTGCTGCCAATTTCGATTTGCTTAATTTGGCTGCCAAATGTAATTAGAATATCCTGCAAAAACTGTCGCCAAATGTCTTGTTGGGTGGTGGTTTGCATGTATTTTGCCGCATCAAACGGCTGTACAATATGCAGTGTAATTTCAAATTTTTCTGCTATTAGGCGGTCTATAAATCGCGCATTATGGTTTGCAAAATCGCCATAAGTAAAATCAAGCCGCACGCGTTTTACTCCTAGCGCGTGAAGTTGCTCAATGATGTAATTATCGGTCTCTGGGTTAGCATTTGTGGCAACGCAGATGCCTATAAAATTGTTGGGTATTGTGTGGCCTGAGCTAGGTAAATGTCCGTTTTTTACGCGTAAGCCGCCGCGTAAGATGTAACTTAAGCCATCGCGGATGACTTGCCCTGTGAGCATTGACGGTTGTTTCTCCTTCATTTAGTTAAATTCATTGCGGCAAGCGGTAGCGCTGCTCGCTATAAAGCAAAGCGGGTAGTAGAGAATTTGCTAATGCGCGCTGCTCAAGGTCTTTGGCATTATTTGGCGCTGTGACTTCATTCAAATGTTTATTTTTTGCATCATAAATGCCGTGCGCGGGCACTTTGCCTTCGCGCAATACCACCACATTATTCGCTTCTACCGTTTGTTCCATCCAAGCAAAGTTGTAGTTATATTGCATCATGGCACGGCCTAAATAATCGTCTGGCAAATTAGATAAATCGCGGCCAGTCATCGGGTGTTGCGCGCTAATGCCCATCAGTGATAGCATCGTGACAGGTAAATCAATTTGGCTAGTGATAGCAGTTATTTTTTGCGGTTGAATATCTGCGCCTAAAATTAAGCCAGGAATATGAAAATGCTCTATTGGCACCAGCGTTTCACCACGCACGCGAATGTCGTGGTCGGCAACGATTAAGAATACGGTATCTTTCCAATACGGGCTTTTCTGCGCCTTTTCAAAAAATTTTCCTATAGCATAATCGGCATATTTTACCGCGTTATTATCAGTGGCTTTGGGTTGCTCGTAAAGCTCAATGCGACCATCAGGAAATTCAAATGGTGCATGGTTGCTAGACGAAAATGCCAACGTAAAAAATGGTTTGCCGCTGGCATGATGCACCATCACTTGTTCGTGCGTTTTATTGAGTAAATCTTCGTCCGAGGCGCCCCAACTGCCAATAAATATTGGGTTTTTATAATCTTTTTGGCCAATCACTTGTTGAAAGCCATTACCCATAAAAAAGCCCTGCATATTGTCAAAATGCGTCTCACCACCGTAGATAAACTCGGTGCTGTAGCCTTGTTTAGCCAATAATGAAGCTAGCGTAAAAAAGTTTTTTTGGCTAAGCGAAAGCTTAACTGTGCTATCGGCAGGCGTTGGCTGAAAGCCAGCAACAACGGCCTCTATGCCGCGTACAGAGCGCGTGCCAGTAGCATAAAGTTGTTCAAGCCAAATGCCCTGCTCTTTCAATTTTTCAAGATTGGGTGTCACTGGCACGCCGCCTAATGATTCCACAAAAGTTGCACCCAAACTTTCTTGCAGAATAATCACTAAATTAAGTGGTTTGTCGCGTTTGGTGCTAGGTATTAAGGTCTTTAGGGTAGGAATATCCGCATCTTTTGCGTTGGTGAGTTTGAAAATCTCAGCTTTGTCCATTTTGCCGTAAATTTGGCTTGATTTGCTCTCGTGCTGCAAGCTATACACCGCATAAATGACCGAGTAACCAGAGTTGAGTATCAAGCTATTCACCATGCTATCGGGCGTAATGGCAAATAGTGCGGGGTTTGCAGGACGATGCCCAATGGTGGAGCGAATTGCAAAGGCAGTGACTAAAAATATCAGCGGCCACACAGTCCATAGCTTTTTGTTTGACCAAGTGGATGTCGCGCTTAGCCACGGCTGCATGTAACGACGCATCGCCCAAATTGCCAATAGAGCAAAACCAACCCCAGCAAAAACATCCACTTTAAAACCGCGCCACAACATGCCAAAAACTTCCTTGGGATATTTTAAGTATTCAACAAAAATGCGATTTGGCCGCACATCGTATTCGCCTATAAAACCAGGCGTTGCGGCCTCTAAAAACACCAACAAAACAATCGCCAAAACTACCCAAATATAAGTAAATTTTTGCCAGAACTTAAACAAGGGTTTAATCGCTAAAATTGGCGCGAGCAATAAAGGAATTAGCGCTATTAAGCTCAACTCAATAATATCGACGCGGATGCCTTGCATTAGAATTTCAAGTAATTTACCAGTGGAAGTTACGCGGTCGAGTTTCCATAAAATCAAGCCAAGTCTTGAAATGGAAAGTATGAGCAAACCCAATAACAACATCGCGATAAGTGGTGCGAAAGGACCAAGTTTATTGGCGATGTGCCAAATAGAGGTGTGTAGTTTTTTAATGAATTGCATGGGATTTTTTTATTTAATTTGGACGCCTAATTATACGGCGAAAGCGATTAATTTTGGCGCACACGTTTAAAAGCTAGTAAGCTAATTACGCTTAATATTAAGCAACCAAAAATAAAAGTGGTTGTGATTACTGATACATTATTCTTTTCCATCGCGATGTAAAGCCCAACAAGAACTAGCATGCAGAAGTTTTCAAAAAAGTTTTGCACGGCGACTGCGTTGCCCGCGCCAACGGTTTCGTGGCCGCGCTCTTGCAATAAGGCATTCAGCGGCACTACATAAAATCCGCCAGATAGGCCAATCAACATGAGTAAGGCAATTGCGATGTATAAGTTCGTCGTGTGCGCAAATATCATGATAAATATGCCGATTAAAAGCCCTGGAGGTAGCACGCGATTAACATTTTTAAGGGTAACGAATTTAGCCGCAAGCGCCGCGCCTATGGCAATACCAATTGCCACCGCCCCGCTTAAATTGGCAGGTATACTTAAATCATTAGTACTTAGCACGACTGGCACCCAAGCGACCAACAATAAACGTAGCGTAGAACCCGTGCCCCAAAATATGCTAGATCCTATCAGTGAAAAACGCACATCTTTATTCAATGAAAGTATTTTGAGGGCCTCAAAAAATTCTTTAGCGAGCTTGAATGGCTGAAATATAGTATCTGGCCTAGCAATCGGCAAGCGCGGTATCAATGTGTTGGCGATCACCGCTAAAAGGTAGCACACACATATTGATATTAATGCAATAGAAACGGAAATATCAGCCAGTTTTCCACCTAGTACCGCACCCAACAAAATGGCTACTATGGTCGAACCTTC
This sequence comes from Methylotenera sp., assembly GCA_031381645.1. GTDB lineage: Bacteria > Pseudomonadota > Gammaproteobacteria > Burkholderiales > Methylophilaceae > Methylotenera_A. The sequence continues at coordinate 9,411 of JANMYB010000053.1, read as the reverse complement.
CATTAAGCCATTGGCTTTGACTAATTTATCTGCCGAAACTAACTCGCTTAAAATGCCATATTTAGCGGGTGAATAAGCCGCCGCGCCTATACCAACCAAACTATAAGCTATTAACGGATTTAATCCAAAGAGCATCGCGCTAGCACCTAGCAGCTTAAGAAAATTGGCAATTAGCATCACGCGATCTTTGGGAAAGCCGTCCGCGAAGGGTCCAACAAATGGGGCAAGCAAAATAAATGCGATGACAAAAAATTCCTGCAAAAGTGGAATTTGCCAATTTGGTGCTAACTGAGACTTTAACAGCATAATTGCTGCAAAAAGCAACGCGTTATCGGCCAGTGCTGATATAAATTGCGCGATATAGATGGCAATCATGCCGCGCGAGAACAAGTTTTGGTGATTGTACAATTTTTATTATTGTCTAAAAGGCCTTGAAGTTATGCCGCTTCAGCCATCTTTTTTAAAGTCACATAATCGGTTTTGCCTGTGCCTAATAGCGGAATTTCTTCAAGAGCAATAATTTTTCGGGCAACTGCTAGCTCTGGCAGGCCAAGATTCCTCGCAACAATCTGTAAATCTTCCCGTTTAAGTTTTTTATCTGTAGTGAACAGCGTAATACTTTCACCACGTTGCGCATCGGCAACAGAGCTTGCTGCATGATATTGCTCTGGTGCAGCGGTGTTGGCGATATGTTCTACCACTTCTAGTGAAACCATTTCGCCTGCTACTTTGGCAAAGCGTTTGACGCGACCTCTGATGTGGATAAACCCTTGAGCGTCAATTTCCACAATATCTCCAGTGTTATACCAACCTTCGGCAGGCGGGTTAAGTGCGCCAGGGCTGTCGAATAAGTAGTAGCCTAGCATGACATTTTCTCCTTTTACATGCAATAAGCCGCCATTAGCTATGCCAGGAACTGCTTCCAGCTTGGCTTCCATGCCAGTTACTAATTGGCCAACACTACCATTTAGATGTGCCGTCGGCGAGTTAATTGCGACAGCGGGAGCACATTCTGTCGTGCCATAGCCCTCTAAAATGTTGATGCCAAATTTTTCTTGATAAGTTTTGCGCACTTCATCATTTAACCTTTCAGCGCCTGCAACGACGATTCTAAGTTTAGAAAAATCGTTTGGATGTGCGAATTTAGCGTAATTACCTAAGAAGGTGCTTGTGGCGAAAAATACGGTGCAATCTTTGTTGTATATGAGTTCAGGAATTGCTTTGTATTGCAGTGGTGATGGGAATATATTGATTTTTATGCCATTGAGTATGGGGAGGAGTGAGCCAGTAAATCCGAAGGAGTGGAAGATGGGCAATACCATCATAAACTTATCGGTGGGGTTGAAATCAATGGTAGACAATATTTGTGCAATATTAGCCAAAATGCTTTTGTGCGAATGCACCACACCTTTTGGTTTGCCCTCGCTGCCAGAAGTAAATAAGACTACGGCAGTTTCTTTATGTGAGCTAGTTTCCATGGCGGAGCGAGGGTAATGTAAGGCGTAGCCCATGAGCCAAGCACGATCTACCATCCCAAACTGGGCACGCAAGTCCTCTAAATAGACAACATTCAAGTTTTCTAAACTAGCTACAACATCTTCAAGCTCAGCTTTTTCTATAAATTTGTGTGAAGTAATAATGGTTTTTACATTGGCGGCAATGCAGGCATTTTGCATGCCAGCCGTGCCAGAGGTGTAATTGAGCATCGCAGGCACCCGGTTAAACGCGCTCATGCCTAAAATAAGTGTCAATGTATTGGTGATGTTGGGCATTAGGACGCCGACCACCTCGCCCGAATCGCTCACTTTGCTGGCGATTCTGCCCAAGGCGAGACTTTTTTTCAATAAATTTTGATAAGTTTCTTCGGTTTCATTCATGTCTTCTATTAATTTATAGCCGCCACCAAATTTGTCAACCGCATCCAAAAATGCTTCAAACAAGGTACGGCTTTTTTGCGATTCAAACAGCATTTTTTGCATGACGCTTTGCATGCCTTCGCCTGCAATGCGTCTTCTTTGCTTAGCTGTAGGAAAGCTGCGATTGCTGGCTTTTGGCATCACAATATTGGTGGTAGGTAGCACGGTAAGAATAACGCGCGGGAATAAGCGTTTAAGCTGGTGACGCGATAAGCGCCCAAAATATGATTCACCTGCGCCATCGATGCGTACAGGTAAAACTGTTGCCCCTGTTTTGCCAGCAATAAACCCTGGGCCGTCATACACTTTTTGTATTTCTCCCGTTGTGGTGACGCGTCCTTCTGGGAAAACCACCACATTTTCGCCAGCTTCAAGCAATTTGATGACTTTTTTCATGGCGATTGGATTGGCGGTATCTACTTCTACATGGCGCGTTAAACGTAGGGCTTGCCTAAATGCCCATTTTTTATAGGTTGAAGTGTGTACTACAAAAGTGGCTTTTTTGGGTAAAAAGATGCAAAGTAATAAACCATCTAAAAATGATTCATGGTTAGCGACAATCAGTAGACCATCTTCTGCAGGCACGTTTTCTAGGCCGCGCACCTCTACCCTAAAGAGTATTTTGCAGATAAATCGTAAAATACTAGCGATCATACTAATCCCCTAAATTTCGTTTTTTATAGACTAAAACGTTTTTGAATCTCGGTAATGATGTGTGCCGCAGTGCGGCTAAGTTAAGTGCTGGTGACAATTGTAAAATGCCTAGTCACTCTTCTTATTTTAAATGCCAATAGTACACGCTGATGCTGCTTGTCACCAAGTGCTACAAACAAATCTGTGTTATTTTTTTGTGCGTTCGAAGTTTCAGTTATCTAGTGCAATTAATTGAGTGGTTTAATTATTTTAAATGGCATGCTCTGCAACCGTACAGGTTGTCCCTGCAGAATATACCAGCTCAAGCTGGTATATTCATGCATGAAACCCCCATGAGTATTGGCTTTCATGGCATATTTTTAATAAATCAAGTTTGATATTTTAATTAAGAAAAAACGGGCACCGAAGTGCCCGTTTTGTTGTTGCTAACTTATCAATTAGGAATGATAAGCACGTTCACCATGTTCTGTGGTATCTAAGCCTTCACGTTCTGTTTCTTCGCTCACACGAAGACCAATAAGAAGATCTACCACTTTAAAAGCGACGATAGAAACTACTGCTGTCCATACCACGGCTGTGCCTACTGCCCAAGTTTGTGCAGTCATTTGAGCTGCCATATCGTAAGCGCCCACACCATTTGCTACGTAATCCCATACACCAGTACCGCCAAGCGCAGGGTTTACAAAAATTCCAGTGGCAAGCGCACCAAAAATACCGCCTACTGCGTGTATGCCAAATACGTCTAGCGCATCGTCATAACCAAACATGTACTTCACTTTAGTCACAAAGAAGAAGCAAATAGGAGATACTAATAAGCCAATAGCAATTGCGCCAGCAGGGCCAACGAAACCGCAAGCTGGTGTAATTGCTACAAGACCAGCAACCGCGCCAGATGCTGCTCCCAGCATAGATGGCTTACCTTTACCAAACCACTCTACTGCAAGCCAAGACATTGTTGCTGCGCCAGTGGCTACCATAGTGTTCAAAAACACTAGGGCAGTCAGGCCGTTTGCTTCTAAGTTAGAGCCTGCATTGAATCCAAACCAACCCACCCACAATAGTGAAGCACCAATCATGGTCATGGTTAAGCTGTGTGGGGTCATGGCTTCTTTGCCATAGCCAATACGTTTGCCTAACATAATGGCTGCCACTAAAGCCGCAATGCCAGCATTAATGTGCACTACAGTACCGCCTGCAAAATCTAGTGCGCCTTTAGCCCACAAGAAACCAGCATTACCTACAACTGTTGCAAGTGATGCGGCATCTGTAATTGCATCAGGGCCATCCCAATACCAAACCATGTGTGCCATAGGCAAGTAAGCAAACGTAAACCACAACACCATAAAGGCTAACACAGCAGAAAATTTCATACGCTCAGCAAACGCACCAATAATTAATGCTGGTGTAATAGCCGCAAAGGTTAATTGGAATACAACAAATATGTACTCTGGAATGTAAACACCTTTGCTAAAAGTTGCTGCCATAGAGTCTGTAGTAATGCCAGCCAAAAAGGCTTTCCCCAACCCGCCTATAAATGAACCACCACCTGTAAACGCAACACTGTAACCATATACTACCCAAAGCACACCTAGTAGTGAGAAGATTACAAATACTTGCATCAACACAGAAAGCATATTTTTTTGGCGTACTAAACCGCCATAAAATAATGCCAAACCAGGGATAGTCATTAAAGTCACCAAGGCTGTAGCAGTTAGCATCCAAGCTGTATCACCCTTATTTACAGTCGGTGTAGCGGCTGGGGCGGCGGCTTCGGCTGGTGCTGCCTCTGTAGGTGCAATCGCTGCATCCACAGCAACTGCCGCCTCTGCAACTGCATCTACCGTTGCTCCAGCAGCATCTGTAGTAACTTCGGCCGCCGTAGTTGCCATATCTTCAGCATGACCTAATTGAGTAAACCCTAAACCGACTAAGGCAACCAATGATAATATCGATAATAATTTCTTCATTTCATCGCCCCTTTTAAAGTGCATCAGGACCGGTTTCACCGGTACGAATGCGATAAACTTGTTCTAAATTGAACACAAAGATTTTGCCATCACCAATTTTGCCAGTCGCTGCAGCTTTTTCAATCGCGTCAACCACTTGGTCTAACATGTCATCTTTAATGGCCACTTCTAATTTTACTTTTGGTAAAAAATCCACTACATATTCTGCACCACGATATAGTTCGGTGTGACCTTTTTGGCGGCCAAAACCTTTCACTTCAGTTACCGTAATGCCTTGCACGCCAATGGCGGACAAAGCTTCACGCACCTCGTCAAGCTTAAACGGCTTGATAATTGCGGATACGAATTTCATCTTTCAACCCCCTTTATGTTTTAGAACAAATAAAATAAACCACATTTAGCATTAGCAAAGCACGTGCCAACATAAATATTGTTTATAATCAATAGGATAAGTAATAATTAAACAATAGCACTTTTGTGGTTTAGCCGTTAAAATCTGCTAAACTGCTACTAAATAACGAGGAATTGTCATGTTTAACTCAGAAAAAATAAATGAAATATCTAATAAAATCAATGAGATGATTAAATCCAGCCCGCTAGCAGATGTGGAAAAGAACATAAATGCACTAATTCAGGGCGCGTTCACCAAAATGGAGCTTGTTTCGCGTGAAGAGTTTGATGTGCAGGCGGAAGTGTTACGCAACACGCGTGAAAAGCTCACAAAACTTGAGGCCAAACTGGCTGAATTAGAAGAAAAAACCAAGTAATGTCTTTAGCCGTGCTTTACAGCCGAGCCTTAAGCGGCATGGATGCGCCAGAGGTGGTGGTTGAAGTGCATCTCGCCAATGGCTTGCCACAATTTGCAATCGTGGGGTTGCCAGAGGCGGAAGTGAAAGAAAGCAAAGACCGTGTGCGCGCTGCCATCCTCACCGCACAGTTTGAATTTCCCGCAAAGCGTATTACTGTTAATTTAGCGCCAGCAGATTTACCCAAAGAAAGTGGCCGTTACGACTTGCCGATTGCATTGGGTATATTGGCTGCCAGCGGCCAAATACCAAGCGAGCCGTTAAGCCGCTACGAAATCGCAGGCGAGTTAGCACTCACTGGTGAGCTACGCCCGATACGCGGCGCATTGGCGATGACGTATCATATGGTGCATGCTGATACTAAAAGCAAAGCAACTAAAACCAAGCGCGCGTTTATTCTGCCCCATTTAAGTGCACAAGAGGCGAGCTTGGTAAAAGATGCAATTATTTACCCTGCCAATTCCCTGCTAGAAGTTTGCGCGCATTTAAGCGGCAAAACCGCGCTTAATCAATATGAATCTAGCGTGCAAGCGCAAAGCATTATTTACCCTAATTTTGCCGAAGTGAAAGGCCAATCTCATGCCAAACGCGCGCTAGAAATTGCCGCTGCGGGCGGCCACAGTGTGCTCATGAGCGGTCCACCAGGTACTGGCAAAAGTATGCTGGCGGCACGTTTTGCAGGCATTTTGCCCAGCATGACAGAATCTGAAGCGCTAGAAAGTGCAGCTATACAATCGCTAAATGGTAGTTACAAATTAGAAAATTGGAAACGCAGACCTTATAGAAGCCCTCACCACACTGCGTCTGGCATCGCTTTGGTGGGCGGTGGTGGCATTCCGCGGCCAGGCGAAATATCGCTGGCGCATCATGGTGTACTGTTTTTAGATGAGTTGCCAGAGTTCGAAAGAAAAGTGCTAGAAGTGCTGCGCGAGCCGCTGGAAAGCGGCAAAATCACCATCTCCCGCGCCGCACGGCAGGCAGATTTCCCCGCATCGTTTCAACTACTCGCCGCCATGAACCCCTGCCCGTGCGGCTATTTAGGACATTTCAACAATAAGTGTCGTTGCACGCCCGACAATGTTGCACGCTATCGCGCCAAAATTTCAGGCCCATTGTTAGACAGAATTGATATGCATATTGAGGTGCCTGCGCTAAAAGAAGATGAGATGACTTCTGCTGCCAACGCAGAAAATAGCGATGTGATTCGAGAACGTGTGGAAGCCGCGCGCGAGCTACAATTAAAACGTCAAGGCAAAGCCAATTTCGCTTTAGGTAGCTTAGAGATTGATGAATTTTGCCAACCTGATGACGCAGGTTTAACGCTACTCAAAACTGCTATTTCGCGTTTGAATCTTTCTGCACGCGCCTATCACCGCATATTAAAAGTTGCGAGAACAATCGCAGATATATCCAATCAAACCAGCATTCAACCCGCGCACATTGCCGAGGCGGTGCAATACCGGCGCGGCGAAATCTGAGCGCACACATGATAAAATAACGTATTAACCCATTAAGCAAAATGCAATGTCATTGAATATATCATCAATAGAAGCCAAACTTCGCGAATTACTCGCCCAACGCATCCTCATTTTAGATGGTGCGATGGGCACAATGATTCAGCAGTATAAGCTGACGGAAGCGGATTATCGTGGTGAGCGTTTTGTCGATTTTGTAGCGCCAGCGGGCCAGCGCGAGTTGTTTGTAAAAGGCAATAATGAGCTGTTAAGCCTTACACAACCACAAATCATTCAAGAAATTCACGAGCAATATTTGGCCGCAGGCGCGGATATTATTGAGACCAATACTTTTGGCGCAACCAGCGTGGCGCAAGATGATTACCACATGGCGCATTTGGTGCGCGAGATGAACGTGCAATCGGCAAAATTAGCGCGTGCTGCTTGTGACAAATATAGCACGCCAGACAAGCCACGCTTTGTGGCGGGTGCGCTTGGCCCTACGCCAAAAACTGCCAGCATCTCGCCCGATGTGAACGACCCCGCCGCGCGCAATGTGAATTTTGATCAGTTAGTGAGCGCTTACTTGGAGCAAGCGCGTGCTTTGGTAGAAGGTGGCGCGGATATTTTAATGGTGGAAACCATTTTCGATACGCTCAATTGCAAAGCGGCTTTGTTCGCCATCGATACGTTTTTTGATGAAGTCGGCTATAAATTGCCGATTATGATTTCTGGTACGGTGACGGATGCTTCTGGTCGTATTTTGTCTGGTCAAACGGTGACTGCATTTTGGAATTCGGTGCGCCACGCTAAGCCGCTGACGATTGGTTTGAACTGCGCTTTAGGTGCTACGCTGATGCGTCCGTATGCAGAAGAGTTATCAAAAATTGCCGATACATTTGTGTGCATTTACCCCAATGCGGGCTTGCCAAACCCGATGAGCGACACGGGGTTTGACGAAACGCCAGAGGTGACTTCCAGTTTGGTAAAAGAGTTTGCCGAGAGCGGTTTCATTAATATTGCAGGTGGTTGCTGCGGTACAACTCCGCCACATATTAATGCGATTTATGAACAAGTTAAAAATATATCTCCAAGAAAGGTGCTCCAGAAGCCAGTATCTATGCGCCTTGCAGGTTTAGAGCCTTTTGTCGTCGATGAAAGCTCTTTGTTTGTCAATGTGGGAGAACGTACTAATGTCACTGGCTCTAAAGCCTTCGCTCGCCTGATTATTAACGAACAATATGACGAGGCACTAAGTGTGGCGCGGCAGCAGGTGGAAAATGGCGCGCAGGTCATCGATATTAATATGGATGAAGGCATGTTGGACGCCGTCAAAGCCATGACGCACTTTTTAAATTTAATCGCGTCCGAGCCAGATATAGCAAGGGTTCCCGTGATGATTGACTCATCTAAATGGAGCGTGATTGAAGCAGGCTTAAAATGCGTGCAAGGCAAATCGATTGTGAATTCCATCTCGATGAAAGAAGGCGAGACGGAATTTTTGCGCCAAGCCAAGTTGTGCCGTCGTTACGGTGCGGCAGTCATCGTGATGGCGTTTGATGAAAAGGGTCAGGCTGATACGTTTGCGCGCAAAACCGAAATTTGCAAACGTGCTTATGATTTATTAGTTGCGCAAGGTTTTCCGCCAGAAGATATTATTTTTGACCCTAACATTTTTGCCATCGCCACGGGCATTGAAGAGCATAACAACTACGCGGTGGATTTTATCGAGGCCACACGCTGGATTAGACAAAACCTGCCACAGGCCAAAATTTCTGGCGGTGTATCGAATGTGAGTTTTAGCTTTCGGGGCAATGACCCCGCGCGCGAGGCGATTCACACCGTATTTTTATACCATGCTATCAAAGCCGGTATGACCATGGGTATTGTGAATGCGGGCATGATGGGCATTTATGACGACCTCACGCCCGAGCTGAAAGAGCGTGTGGAAGATGTGGTGCTGAATCGTCGGCCAGACGCGACTGAGCGCATGATTGAGATTGCGGGAACATTAGTCGCAGGCGGCAAAAAAGAGGCTGCAACGCTGGATTGGCGCGGCTCAGCGGATAATCTTGTGAGCGTGAATAAGCGCCTTGAGCACGCGATGGTGCATGGCATTACCGATTTTATTGTAGAAGATACCGAAGAGGCGCGCGCGGCGGTTGAGGCCAGTGGCGGACGCCCGATTCACGTGATTGAAGGTCCGTTGATGGACGGCATGAACGTGGTCGGCGATTTGTTTGGTCAAGGTAAAATGTTTTTGCCGCAGGTGGTTAAATCTGCCCGCGTCATGAAATCTGCCGTGGCGCATTTAATCCCATTTATCGAGGCTGAAAAACTGCTAGAACAAGAGCGCACGGGTGTTGTCGCCAAGCCAAAAGGCAAGGTAGTGATTGCCACAGTGAAAGGTGACGTGCATGACATCGGCAAAAATATCGTCAGCGTAGTGTTGCAATGCAATAATTTCGAGGTGGTGAATATGGGCGTCATGGTGCCCGCTGCCGAGATATTAGCGATGGCTAAAGCCGAGAACGCTGATATTATTGGCTTGAGTGGGTTAATTACACCGTCGCTAGAAGAAATGACGCATATTGCCAAAGAAATGCAGCGCGAC
>JANMYB010000036.1:0-36161 GCA_031381645.1 Methylotenera sp. | reverse complement strand
TTTCGGATCGGCGGTGTAAATTCCATCCACTTTGGTGGCTTTTAGCACGATTTCTGCATCAATTTCCATGCCGCGTAGCGCAGCCGCAGTATCCGTGGTAAAAAATGGGTTGCCAGTACCTGCGCCAAATATGACCACACGACCTTTTTCGAGAGCACGCAAGGCTTTGGCGCGCACGTAGGGCTCGACAAACTCTATACTCAGTGCGCTTTGTACACGCGCCTCAACCCCAATATGGCGCATGGCGTCCTGCAGCGCCAACGCGTTCATTACCGTCGCCAGCATGCCCATATAATCGGCAGTGGCTCTATCCATGCCTTCTGCCGCTGGTGCAACCCCGCGAAAAATGTTACCACCACCAATCACAATACCAACCTCTACACCTAAATCCACAATTTCTTTCACTTGTTCGACGATATCAGTAATAGTCGCGCGGTTGATGCCATAAGCATCGTCGCCCATCAAAGCCTCACCTGAGAGTTTGAGCAGAATGCGCTTGTAGGCGAGTTTAGCCATGTTTTACCTTGAAACTTCCATCAAATTTGAGTTTGCTTATTTAATCACAAACTAGGCGTTTTTGCTCGGTTTTAATCGAAATTTGGACGAAAAAAAAACGAGCTTAAAGCTCGTTTTTTTAATTCGCAGCAAGTTTTTTAAACTTTAGCGGCTGCAGCAACTTCGGCTGCATAATTTACGACAGCTTTTTCAATACCCTCGCCCACCACGTACATGGTGAATGATGCCACTGAAGCATTTTTGGATTTCAATAAAGACTCAATGGTAAATTTATCGTCTTTCACAAAAACTTGGCTGAGCAAAGTCACTTCTTTTAAGAATTTTTGCACCGTACCATCTGCAATTTTCTCTAGCATCGCCTCTGGTTTGCCTGCTTCTTTGGCTTTTTCAATCGCAACGCGACGTTCTGCATCGATTAAATCTTGCGAGATACCGCTCGCGTCTAATGATTTTGGCTTTGCTGCCGCAATATGCATGGCAATGTCTTTTGCCAGTGTGTCATCGCCGCCAACCAAATCGACCAACACTCCAATTTTGCTGCCATGAATATAGCTTGCTAGTTTACCTTTGGCGTTGATTTTTACAAATCTACGCGGCGTGATGTTCTCACCAATTTTACCAACCAGTTGTGCGCGAGTTTCTTCCACCGTGGCGCCACGCATGCCCAGCGCGCTCACAGCAGCAATATCGGCTGCGTTGCTAGTGGCAACAAGCCCCGCTAATTCACCCACAAATTTGAGGAAATCTTCATTTTTTGCACAAAAATCTGTTTCAGAGTTCACTTCTATCATCGCGCCAGATTTACCATCAGCAGCGATTGAAACGCCGACTGTACCTTCGGCAGCCACACGGCCTGCAGCCTTGCTGGCTTTGTTACCAAAACGTACACGCAAAATTTCTTCTGCACGCGTCATGTCGCCTTCAGCTTCGGTTAATGCTTTTTTGCAATCCATCATTGGCGCATCGGTGCGCTCACGTAATTCTTTTACCATGCTTGCGGTAATTTCAGCCATATCTTTAGCTCCTAGACTATTATTTCTGTATTTTAAATAATTTTTGAATAGAAAAAGGGGCTACAAGCCCCTTTTTGCTGATGTTGATTACTCAGCGACAGCTTCTGCTGTGGCTTCTGTCGCAGCAACTGCAGCGACTTCTACAAACTCTTCTTCTTTGGCCGATTTCACAAGCTCAGTAATCGCGTTTGCTTTGCCATCTAATACCGCATCGGCCATGCCACGCGCGTATAAACGAATTGCACGTGAGGAATCATCGTTGCCTGGAACCACATAAGCTACACCGTCTGGCGAGTTGTTGGTGTCAACAATGCCGATGACTGGTATGCCCAATTTTTGCGCTTCAGTAATGGCGCCACTTTCATGACCCACGTCGATAATGAAAATCGCGTCTGGCAAGCCACCCAAATCTTTAATGCCGCCGATTGAACGCTCAAGCTTTTCCATTTCGCGTTTATAACCTAGCGCTTCTTTTTTACCGAATTTTTCTAAGCTGCCATCTAACAGCATCGCATCAAAATCGTGCAAACGTTTAATCGATTGCTTAACTGTTTTAAAGTTGGTCAGCATGCCGCCTAACCAACGATGATTCACGTAAGCGCATCCTGCGCGCTCTGCTTCTTCTTTAATAATGTCGCGAGCTTGGCGTTTAGTGCCTACGAATAAAATACGACCCTTGTTAGCCGCCAATGTGCGCGTGTATTTAAGCGCATCTTCAAACAATGGTAAGGTTTTTTCAAGGTTTACAATATGAATTTTGTTACGATCGCCAAAAATGTACTCTGCCATTTTCGGGTTCCAATAACGGGTTTGGTGTCCAAAGTGAACGCCGGCCTCAAGCATTTGACGCATAGTTACTGACATTGTATTACTCCATGTAAGGGTTAAATTTTTACATTCATCCACAATATTTGAAACTAGTTCAAACACCCTGTACGGGATGATGTAGTTATTTTCTGCTAAATTGCAGAGTGCGGATAATACCACTAACTATTTGAGTTTGCTAGCTTAATCTTCAACCTTTAAAGCCTCGGCAGGCACGCCGATGATGCGCTTAGCCCTATTAATATCCATGCGTAAAAATTCAGCTACTTCGTGATAGTCATCTGGCAAGGCCGCATCGTCCCAGCCGTTGGCAGAATGACGTGCAAGATTGACTGCTAAGGTTACGTTTCTAACGCGCTGCTCATTTAATGCCTCATCTTGCATCAATTTGGAAAGCAACGGCGGCAACTGAAATACTTCGACCAACTCTTTTTGCAGATCATGCAATACAAAACCTAGCACTTCTTGCTGCACAGCTTGACTGCGCAAAGTTTTATCAGCCTGCTGTTTATTGTGGATAGTATTCATTTTTTCGGGCGCAAAGCACCACATCAACATCTCGGATAAATCATGCAACAAGGCCGCAACGCGGACTTCTTCGGCATGTAAATCCGCTAAATGAGTCGCCCAATCTGCCGCAAAATGTGCCGCACGGTGAGCGCGCCGAATAAGCCTGAGCAGATGCATTAATGCGCTGAGATTGTCTTTCAGCGTATCTTCAACTAAAAAATTAGGCGGGATATCACGAAAAAACGTAGTGGTGCCCATCATCAGAAGCGCCTGTTCAACTTGTAATAAGTCTTGCAATTGATGTTTGCTTTTATGCTTTTGCGAATAACTCAGTACTCTAAACACCATCATCGGGTCGTTCAGTACGACAGACGTAATCGCGCGTGCACTCAGCTTATCTTCATCCTCTTGCAAGCGTGCGATTTCACGCGCCGTTTGTTTAAGCACGGGAATGTTAGCCGTATTAATAAAATCAACCCAAGTTTTTATATCGGTTCTATCTGTAAGTATAGAAATCATTTAGCATTTTCCTTTAGCAGATCTATAGAATAAAGGGTGCGCTTAGGTTTAAAATCGCCAAAAAACGCCATAAAAGTAGCGCATACCCTAGAATTGCAGCGTTTTCTTAAAATCGACTATGCTAAAATGCAACTTCAATACCTTTAATTAGCAATCTTATGGCAATCACAATAAACAACGCAGATGACATCGCAGGTATGCGCATTGCAGGCAAGCTTGCATCTGAAGTGCTGGATTACATCACGCCTTTTGTAGTACATGGTGTAACAACACAGAAATTAGATCAGCTTTGTCACGATTACATCGTGAATGTTCAGCAGGCGATTCCAGCGCCCTTAAACTACGCGCCAGACGGCCATACGCCTTATCCAAAGTCAATTTGCACGTCGGTGAATCATCAAATTTGTCACGGTGTGCCAGGCGATAAAGTGCTCAAAAATGGTGATATTGTGAATATTGACATCACAGTGATTAAACATGGTTATCATGGCGATACGTCGCGCATGTTTCATGTCGGCGAAACCTCAATTCAAGCAAAAAGATTAAGTGAAATTACTTATCAAGCCATGTGGCTGGGTATTCGCCAAGTCAAGCCAGAAGCTACTCTAGGCGACATTGGTCATGCAATTCAAACTTTCGCCGAAAAAAATGGCTATAGTGTGGTGCGCGAGTTTTGTGGGCATGGTATTAGTAAAAAGTTTCACGAGGAACCGCAAGTGCTGCATTACGGTCGACCAGGTATGGGCGTGAAGTTACGCGAAGGCATGATTTTTACTATAGAACCCATGATTAATGCGGGTAAGCGCGACATTAAACAATTGCCTGATGGCTGGACGATTGTCACCAAAGACCGCAGCTTATCGGCGCAGTGGGAGCACACGATTCTCGTCACTAACAGCGGTTTTGAAGTGCTCACGCTTTCGGCTGGCTCTCCGCCAGCGCCTTAAATGCCAGAAAAAAAGCAACGCATATTAGATTTGCGTGAGCGTCTAAAAACGCAACAAAGTGCTCTGCAAGCTGAGTTTTTTCAACACAAAAACACAGCGCAACTACTCAAAAAACTAACGCAACTCATCGATAAAACCCTCAAAGAAGCATGGCTGCAGACCAATATTCATGGGGGTGCTGGCGCACATGTTAATTTGGTTGCTGTGGGCGGTTATGGGCGCGGTGAATTATTTCCCTATTCTGACATCGATCTGCTGATTTTGCTGCCAAATGAAGTGACGGCCGAGCAAAATCAAGCCATTGAGGCATTTATCGGCTTGCTGTGGGATATTGGCTTGAACGTTGGCCACAGCGTGCGTACACTGCAAGAGTGCTTAAGCGAAGCCAAGCAAGACGTAACGGTGCAAACAAACTTACTGGAATCGCGCTTGCTTGCTGGAAATAAAGTAAATTATCAGAAATTTACCAAGTCAATAAATGATCTCATGCAACCTGCCGCATTTTTTACGGCAAAATTTAAAGAGCAAGATAGTCGCCATGCCAAATTTAACGATACCGCTTACAGCTTAGAGCCCAATATTAAGGAAAGTCCAGGTGGGTTGCGTGATTTGCACATGATATTGTGGCTGGCGCGCAGTCAAAACTTAGGAAAAAACTGGCTAGAACTGGCTAAAAATAAACTGATTAGCACAACTGAGCTACGCCAAATTAAACGCCACGAAAGTAATTTGCAAATGTTGCGTATTCGTCTGCATTATTTGGCCAAACGCCGTGAAGACAGACTGCTATTTGATTTTCAGAACACGCTTGCTGATGAGTTAGGTCTGTTAAACACAGAGCGCAAACGCGCCAGCGAACAGTTGATGCAAAACTACTATAGAAGTGTTAAGTATATTAATTTAATCAATGAGATAATTCTTAAATCTTTAGAAATTACTTTAAATAATGAGCCAGTTGAAATCATCTCAATTAATGACCGCTTTCAAGCAGAAAATGGTTTATTAACAGCTACATCTGCGCAACTTTTACAAAAACAGCCTGCAGCGATTTTAGAAAGCTTTTTGCTGCTGCAACAACACCCGAAACTTAAAGGCATGAGTGCCAATTTATTACGCGAGTTGCAACGCGTGAAAAAAATCGTAAATCGAGATTTCCGAAATTCTTCAGAAAATAAAACCTTATTTTTAAAAATATTATCTCAAGCTAATGGCGTAAATCACTCTTTACGCCGCATGAATAATTACGGCATCTTGGGACAATACATTCCCGCTTTTGGCAGAATTATCGGTCAAATGCAGCACGATTTATTTCATGTTTATACTGTGGATGAGCATATTTTAAACGTGTTAGCGAACCTACGTCGCTTTGCAAAACCTGAGCTTAAACACGAGTTTCCGCTATGCAGTCAACTATTCGAAAACTTCGAAAATCCTTATCTACTCTACCTTGCAGCCTTATTTCATGACATCGCAAAAGGTCGCGGTGGCGATCATTCAAGCTTAGGTACGCTAGACGCAAAGCGCTTTTGTAAACTGCACAATTTACCCAAAGAAGACACGAACCTAGTTGCTTGGCTGGTAGAATCGCATCTTAAAATGTCCAGCACCGCGCAAAAATCTGACTTGTCCGATCCAAATATCATTGAACAATTCGCCAAGTTTGTAAAAACACAAAAGCGTCTGAAAGCCTTGTATTTGCTTACCGTAGCTGATATTCGTGGCACCAGCCCAGTGGTGTGGAACGCATGGAAAGCCCGCTTGCTAGAAAGTTTATTCTATGCCACCAAACGCGTCCTGAATGATGAAACATTTAGTGTACAACAAGCGATTGAAATTCGACAGCAAGAAGCGGCTGAGAAGCTCACCAAATATGGCTTGCAGCCACAGTCTTATAAAGGCTTGTGGGATAACGTGGGCGAAGTCTATTTTATGCGTTTTGAGCCTGATGAAATCGCTTGGCAAAGCCGCTTACTCACACCACATATTCGTTCAGCTACGCCCATTATACGTGCTCGCTTAAGTCCAACTGGCGACGGCATTCAGGCAATGATTTATATGCTTGACCAAGACGATTTATTTGCGCGTATTTGTAACTTTTTTGACCGCATGGCTTACAATATTGTGCAAGCTAAGATTTATACCACAAATCATGGCTATGCGTTAAATAGTTTTACTGTTTTAGATCAATCAGGTAAGTCGGTTAGTTATAGTGGTTTATTAAAATTTATTGAGGCTGAGTTGACAGAAAAAGTTCTCGCAACCACCGCCCTAGAAGCACCTTTAGAAGGTCGTGTCAGCCGCCAAGTAAAGCATATGCCTTTTGCTACCCAGGTTAAAATCAGTGCCGAAACAAATGGATTGAATCATACACTTGAAATTGTTGCTGGCGACCGTCCTGGCCTACTGGCAAAAATTGCGTTTATCTTCTTGCAGCTTGGCGTAGATTTGCATAATGCCAAAATTAACACGCTTGGCAACCGCGCAGAAGATAGTTTTTTGATTTCTGCCAAGAAAAATCTGGCACTTACTGATAAACAAATTACATTATTAATGCAAAACTTAAGTGGTGTATAGTGCCTCGCTGTTATTTCTTACTCTACGCTCTTGGTTCTTGCTGCGTTGTGCAATGAATACTACCGCCACCTGCTGCGATGCCATCAATATTAATCTGCACAACTTTACGATTTGGAAATGCGCGTTGTAGTGCTTTTTTCGCCGCGTTATCGGCGCGTTTATCACCAAACTCCTGTGTAATGACTGCACCATTGCAAACATAAAATCCTATATAGCCCGCTGCAAATTCTTTAGATCCATATTTTGGGCGTACTGTAGATGGCGCTTCTAGGATAATGACTCGTAACTTTTTACTTTGCGCATTGGTGGCTTTGCGTAAAATAGCAATATTGGCGATAGTCACTGCATTGTCGTAAGAATCTGGATCAGAATCAAAGCCTGCTAACACCACGTCAGGGCTGGCAAAGCGTGCGTAAAAATCAGTATGACCATCGGTAATATCCATGCCTTTAATGCCCGGTATCCAGATGATTTTCTTTAAACCTAACAGATTTTTGATTTCACTTTCAAACCGTGCCTTGCTGATACCTGGATTACGATTTTCGTTTAATACACAACTTTCTGAAATAATCGCCGTACCATGCCCATCAACCTCAATACTGCCACCTTCTAGCACCAGTTTGGTTTCGATGAGATTGACTTTAGCTTGGTTTGCCACTAGCTCCGCAACTTTGGCATCTTGTTCAAATGCCTGTTTTTCACCCCATCCATTAAAGTTAAAATCTATGGCGGCTTTTTTGCCTTGTTTGTTTGTGACAAATACCGCGCTGGCATCACGCATCCATAAATCATTAAGTGGTGAGATCACCAAATCTACTTTTGAACCCATGAGCTTTTTTGCAATATCGAAATCTTCTTGTCTCACCAGCATAGAAACAGGCTCAAATTTAGCGATAGTTAAGGCGATGGTAGCTAGATTACGCTGCACTTCTGGCATTAGTTTTTTGCCCCAAATTTCTTCGCTAGCGCAAAAAGCCATCCAAGTGCGCTGATGCGCTTCAGACTCATCTGGCATGCGCCAATCACCCACAGGCTCGCCCAGCTTGTGATTAATCACTTTTTTGTTTTCTTTGCCACGATCTTCTGGTTCTTCTGATAAATGCTCATCAATCGCATCAACCACCTCATCAATTGTGTCAGCATGAGCAGTTTTAAGTAGTAAGCTAGCAGATAGTGCTGCTGTACCTTGCATAAAATGTCTTCTTGTTAGCATCGGCGCTTCCTAATCATTGTTGCAGGCATTGCAACATAAACTCACCTAAAGCCCAGTTTTAAACTGTGTATACAAACGACCTCTAATACGGCGTATTTTTTTATCATCTATATTACTGGGCGGAATCAATTTAGCCATATCGGCATCTGAAAGATAAATCGATTTATTATTTTTAATTTCTAAGTTAACAAATGGCGTAGCAGCTTTGTTAGGGTTTGCATAAGTCACCGTATTGGTAATGCCAGCATGCACTTCTGCACGTAAAATATAGTTGATAAATTTGTGTGCATTGTTCACGTGTGGCGCATCAATAGGAATCGCCATGGTATCCATAAACATTAAGCCGCCTGTTTTTGGCACCAGCGCTTCAATATTTTGTGGGGATTTATTTTCTATGGACCTATTTCGCGCATTATTAATGTTACCTACCCAACCAAATACCACGCACACTGAACCTGTGGCTAAATCTTCCAACTGCCCCGCAGAGTCAAACTTTTTAATATCAGGACGTACTTTTTTAAGCACATCGTATGCCGCTTTGTAGTCTGCTTCCTTTGTACTAAAAGGTGGTTTGCCAAGATAGTTTAAAGTCAGTGGGAAAATCTCAGTGGGCGCATCTACAAACGAAATACCACATGATTTTAGCTTTGAGGTATATTTAGGGTTTAACACCAAATCCCAAGCGTTTACTGGCATCGGTGTTGTGCCTAGCGCTTTTTTTACTTTATCAACATTAATGCCAACGGTGGTGTAACCCCACATCCAGCCGACCGCGTAGGCATTACCCCTATCATATTTTTCTTGTTTCGCTAAAATCACTGGGTCTAGATTCTTCCAGTTTGTCAGTTGTTTTTTATCCAATTTTTGGATAAGTCCACCATCGCTTTCTTGTTTAACCAAGTCAGCCGAAGTCATCACAATGTCGTAACCAGATTTTTTTGCCACTAATTTTGCGTGCAATATTTCACTACTGTCAAAAACGTCATAACGTACTTTAATGCCCGTTTCTTTTTCAAAATTAGCAATGGTGTCTGTGCCAATATAGTCTGACCAATTGTATATATTAAGTACTTTTTCTTCTTCTACGGCATAAGAAATACTGCTAAAGCCAACGCCGATAAAGGCCAATGCACTTAAAGCATATATATTGAATCGTAATTTCATTGTAATACCCCTTAATAAATAAAATTAATCGCCACTATAGCAAGATGCTGAACCATCGCTGGTGAGTAGAGTGCGGTACATTTCTGGGCGACGGTCGCGCAAATTGCCCCACGATTGGCGTTCACGGCGGATTGCATCTAGGTCAAAAATTTGTATAATTATCGCTTCATCAACACGATTCGCTTCAGCCAACTTGGCACCAGTGTGATCTGCAATAAAGCTGGAGCCATAAAACACATTGGTTAAGCCTTGTTGCTTGGCGTTTCCATTGCCAATACCAGTTTCACTACCTATCCGATTTGCAGCAACTAGCGGCACCATATTGGCGGCCGCGTGGCCTTGCATGGTGCGCTGCCAATGGCCGCAAGAGTCATATTCATCGCTAAATGGCTCAGAGCCAATAATCGTTGGAAAGCACAACAACTCAGCACCCATTAGCGTTAAACAACGTGCTGTTTCTGGAAACCATTGATCCCAACAAATGCCAATCCCAATTTTTCCGAATTGTGTATCCCATACTTTAAAACCCGTGTCACCAGGCGTGAAATAGTATTTTTCGGTATAACCTGGTGCATCTGGTATATGGGTTTTACGATAAAGTCCTAGTAGCTTTCCATCGGTATCAGCCACGGTGATGGAGTTATAAGCCACATTACCAGATCTCTCAAAAAAACCAATCGGCAATACAATGCCAAGTTCTGCTGCTAAGGCTGCAAAACGGGCAATGTGTGGATTGTCCACAAAGGGTTCAGCCAGTTCTAGATGGCGCATATTTTGGTCTATACAAAAATAAGGCATCATAAAAAGTTCTGGACACAGCACTAAGTTTGCGCCTTGTGCCGCTGCCTTGCGAATTAAGCGCTCCGCAGTTGCCATATTATCTTCAAATTTCCAACTGCCTGAAGCCATTTGTACTGCGGCTACGGTAATATTTCTTGATATCATTTGCGTAAACTCCTAAAACAATCAAACTCGTTAATTTTTTGTAGTAGGTTGCTGTTGCGTAGAACAATGCATACTGCCACCACCAACACCAATAGCTGTTACTGGCAATAGCTCAACTTTCAGGTTTGGAAAGGCTTTGGCAAACACGTCACGTGCAATTTCATCTTGCGCCACACCAAAGGCCGTTGATATAACTGCGCCGTTCACAAGAATATAGTTGGCATAGCAATCGCAATCGCGTTCTGTATCAAAATGTTCTGTGACGACAGGCGAAGGCAAATCTAGAATTTCAAAGTGATTGCCTCGACTATCGGTAGCCAATTCCAAAGCTCTACGATTTTCTTGCATAATCTTGAAATACTCACCTTGGTCTGGTCGTGCAGATTGAAACAACATCTTGCCCAGTGCGGTAAATGAGGCAATGCCATCAATATGACCATTCGTTTCAACTTCTAGTGGATTACCTGGCAGCCAAATAATTTTTTCTACTCCTAACATACGGCACAGCTCTGCCTCTATCTCAAGCTTACTCATATGAGGATTGCGATTAGGGTGCAGCAGACTACTTTCAGTGGTCAGTAAAGTGCCTTGACCATCCACATAAAATGACCCGCCTTCTAACACCATGTGCGAATTAAATACTTGCGCGCCTACATGGCGCGCCATATCTTGTGCTAGCTGTTGGCAGCCATCATAAGGATGATACTTTTCACCCCAAGCGTTGAACCTAAACACAGCCGCAGCCAACTGCCCTTGGTTACCTTGTAGAAAATTTGGCCCGCAATCACGTAACCAATTATCTTCCGCCGCAACCGCTATCACCTGTACCGAATCACCACAAAGTTTGCGTGCATTTTCAACTTGTGCATAATGCGCGGTAACGATGCACCGCTGATATTTAGCAATAGTTTTTGCAACCAGTGCAAATTCTAGACATACCTGCCCATAGTATTTACCCCATAACTCTTCACGGTTCTCTAACACTGGCCAACCTAGCCACATGGCTTGCATCGGCTCCCACTCTGCGGGCATGCGGTAACCTTGTTTTTTTGCTTCAAATCGATTCATTTTTCGTTCCATTATTATTTAAGCTGTTTACCAAGTACGTTTAATGTAGAACCACATATAGTCTTCGTTAACATCTCTAAGGTCAGTTGTCATATAAAAATCTTCATTTTTAACAGAAAACGTACTGGTATATACTGCACCTGCATTAAAGCCTTTGAGAGGCTTGCCGCCAGTAGGCATTGAAAAATCTCGGTTTAAGCCAATCGCATAATCACCTTGATTACCCTGTAAATTCGGCGTTCTCACATAACCCACCTTGGTCATAAAGTTTAAATCTGCAATCGGTAATTTATAGTTCACCTTAAGTTCGTGATAATCAGCACCATCGGTATTGCGGTTGCCAGTCACGTTAAAGTTTTTGTCTGTTTCATCAGCGCCAAAATAATCGGTCAATGTTCTGTAATAAGTATAGGTGAACCACTTATATGACAATGCTGCTGATACCTCAAATGAATCCTGCCTATGTTTCCGAATATCACCAGAAAGCAAGACGTTATTCGCTTTTCTGCCTTCCCAATATTTGTAATAATTGCCTAAGAAGTTAACGCCAAATCCATTATCAAATGTATGAAAGTAACCCGCATAAAAGTCATTTTCTATATGATTACCTTTTGTACCAAGCGCATCGTTCTTACCTGAATATAAAGGGTCTATCGTAGAAAACCATGTACCTAAATAAAAACCACTGCTATGCGTCCAATCAATGCCACCCTGTAATGCGGGGTCATCTGAAAGATTGTTACCGCGGTATTGATATGCACTGTAAATACCAAGGTTATAAGTGAGGGTGTAAGGTGGTGCTGGTTCGGCGGGGTGAGCATCTTCAACGGGCGCTTCAGCCTTCGCAGCTGTCGCATCTTCTGCCAAAGCATCATTACAACTCATTATTAGTGCTACCACACATAATGCGCGAAGTGTATTGTCTTGTAGTGTTCTATATAAAGTACTCATGTCTTTCCCCCATAATTTTTAAATAACATTTTTTACCAACACTATTGTATACAGTCAATACTTGATGTAAATTGATGTTATCTGCATATATTGATTAGTTTTTCTCATATGTCTAACCAACGCATTCCTTCACTTAAATTGCTAATGGGCTTTGAAGCCGCCGCTCGTTTGGGAAACTTTTCACGTGCAGCAGATGAACTTTATCTTTCACAGTCAGCGATTAGCCATCAGATTCAAGATTTACAAGAACAAATTGGGCAGCATTTATTTCGCCGTGTAGGTCGCGGTGTGGAGCTAACGGTGGCAGGTGCAGTATTGCAGCGTAGTGTGCAACGCGCGCTAGAAACACTGCGCAATGGCATGGAGGGCATGACGACTTATTTGAATCCTGGTTTAGTGGTGATTGTTTGCCCTGCACCACTATTGCATGGCTGGCTACAACCTAGGCTTGAAGCACTTCAAAATGTCATTCCAGATTTACTACCGCTGTTATCTACAGATGAGTCAGCTCGCTACATCGATGAAGATAACGTGGATATTACGATTGGTGAGCGTCCAATCCGGGAAGAAGGTTTGCTAGAAACTCCATTTTTACAGGATGAATGGGTGCTTGTGGCAAGATCTGATTTGGCTAGTAAATTAGTAGATATTGAAATATCACAACATCATCAGCATGCGGCATTGGTCTGCTTAGAACAAAGCTTAACCAGTGATGACACGGCTGTATATTTTCGTGAACATTTTGCTAAATTCAGTAAAAAAGCTATTTACGATGATGGGCGTTTATTGTTAGATGCGGTATTGCGCGGCAAAGTTGTCGCATTATTACCGCGTCTTTTAGCTGAAGAGTATATTGCGCTTGGTCAGCTAGTCATTTTGCCAAATTACCCACGATTATCTGGAAAAACATGGTGGCTGTCACGCGTTGCAGGACAGCCACGCTCTGATTTAATCGTTCAAGTCTACGACTGGTTATTGCTGCAACAAAATACACTTCATGCATTAAAACAAAACTAACTAAACTGATAGTGCTTGCGTAGCGGCTTTTTGACTTCCCACGTGCAAGATAATCCAGCAGGGAAAGTCACCAAATCTCCCACGCCAAAACTTACTGGGTTGCCGCCATTTTTGGGCGTCACCGTCACTTCGCCTTCTAAAATATAGGCGATTTCTTGTGAGTTATAGCTCCAAGGGAATTTGGATACCTCTTTAGACCAAGTTGGCCAACTATCAACCCCGAGCGCATCAAGTCTGCTGACATCGGGTTTTTCAACGGTAATATTCATGATGCGCTCCTTAAAAAAACAAAAAAGCCTCGAATAACCAAGGCTTTTATTGTATCCCTAACGCACAAAAATGCAATTAGGAGTGTTTGTAGTGCTTTTTCAATTGCTTAGTGACTTCCCAGTTTGATTTCAAACCTTTTGGAAACACAACGAAATCGCCCGCTTTAACGACAACAGTTTCACCACCTACTGGTGTTACATGAATTTCGCCTTCAAGCAAATATGCACTTTCAGTAGCGTTGTCAAAGTTAAGTGGAAATTTTGATGGCTCGCAATCCCAAATACTCCAGCTAGAAACGCCTAGTGATTTTAATTTTTCTTCTGTTGGGTTGTGATCGATAGTGATTTGGCTCATAAAAATCCTTTAAAATTAGTTCAAAAGAAATGCCGCTTACGTTTAAAGCGGCATCTAAAAAAGTAAAAGACTAAAGACTGGTGCGCTGAATGCTACTGTCTCGTATAACACTAATTGATAACTCTATAAAACTACTTAAATCAAGTTTATCAAAGTCCCTATTACGTATAATAACACTGAATACTGAACCACAACAATTTGATGTTCGCGGCACGTATCAAAATTGCTATTTTTATATCAAACCTGTTTTTAACGACAATTGAATTTTCTTTCGAAACTATTTTTTGCGTCGTTGAAAATAGATAATCGTTACTGCACATTTGCCGTGAGTGAAGCGTTGCCAGTAATGGTGAACGTGCAGCTCCTAGCTTTATTGCCCCCGCTCGAACACGCTCCCGACCAGATAGCATCGCGATTGTTGCTCACACTCAAGGTGACTACACTATTGCTGGCAAAACTAGCCGATTGCGTACTACCCACAGCCACATTAATGCCAGCCGGATTCGACAGCACTTGTACGCCAGTACGCCCGCTTGCCGTAACTGTCAAATTCATACCTGTTGCTATTGGATTAATAGTAAGCACCGCCGTTCTAGTCACGCCAGCCAAGGCAGCCGATATGGTCGCAGTAGTTGAAGCTGTAACCGCACTAGTCGTTACAGTAAAGCCAGCACTACTGGCTCCAGCTGGTACCGTTACATTAGCCGGTACTGTGGCCGATGTCGCGTTAATAGACAGCGACACAACTACCCCACCTGTCGGTGCCGCACTCGTTAGCGTCACTGTACCTTGTGCTGTAGCGCCTCCAGTCACACTGGTCGGATTCACAGTTACTGCAGACAGCGTCGCCGTTGTCGGAGCGGCCTGTGGTGTGAAGCGTCTCGCGGCAGAGAACAGCCCGAACACCCCGGCAGCATTTTGCGCACGCACGCGCCACCATAAGCGTTGGGAAGGCAGGCTACCGATGGTTACTTGTGAGATGTTGACAGCTTGGCTTGTAATGAATGGAGCTGCAATGGTTGAAGTATTGTCGATCTGAATTTCGTAACTCACCGCATTAGGGACGTCGCTCCAATCAAAGGCAACAGGCTGTGCTACGGTGGCAGTTGCAGCGGGAAAGACCAGCGCTGGCGCTGCTGGTGTCGGCAGTGCAGCGGGATTCAACGTAAGTGTTGCCGCCCTAGTTACACCACTAAAGGTTGCTGAGATAGTCGCCGTAGCTGAAGTGGTGGTCGCACTAGTATTTACTGTGAAATCTGCACTGGTGCTACCAGCTGGCACGGTGACAGTAGTTGGCACAGAGCTCAAAGCCGAGTTATCGGAAAGCGATACCACTACTCCACCAGCTGGCGCCGCAGCACTTAAGGTCACAGTGCCAATTGAAGAGTTGCCGCCTACTACGCTGTTCGGGTTGAGTGAGAGGGACAGTAGCATCACGCTAGGCACGGGGTTATCGCTAGTCTCATAGCGTGCAAGCGCGAACTGGCTGATACTGGTGTTTGTGTCAAAAGCTGAGCCTGCCGCCACGACCTTGCCATCTAGTTGAATCGCAATCGCAAATGCTTGATTTTGAGAGCCGAAGAAAGTCGTGGTCAGCTTACCATCGCTACTGAAAGTACTATCAAGGTTACCAGTAGCATCGAAGCGTGCCAAAAGAAAATGATCAAAGCCACTTAAGCTATCGACGCCCCAACTCGTGGCAATAACCTTGCCATCCGTCTGCGCCGCAGCTGACCAGCGTCTTACAAATGCACTCGAAAATTCTGCGCTTGTCTTGCCGCCAATACCAAAGCTAGCATCTAAGCTCCCGTCAGCGTTATAACGGGCTAGTGCAACCTGATCGGTACCACTGCCTTGAGGGTAGGCCGAACCTGCAGCCAAGATTTTGCCGTCCGCAAACAATTTGACTGATCTGCAGAAATCATTTCCACCATAAAAATCTGTGGTCACCATGCCGCCTGCACCGAAGCTAGCATCTAAGCTACCATCGATGTTGTAGCGCGCAAGTGCAAATTGCGTGTTGGCACCACCTGGGTAGGCTTGACCCGCGGCGACAATTTTGCCGTCTGCTTGTAGCCCAAGCGCCGAGATACTATCGTCGAAACCATAGAATACCGTAGTCACGATACCGCTAACGCCGAAGGTGCTATCCAAGCTACCATTGACGTTGTAGCGAGCGAGTGCAAAGCGATTGGTGACACCATCATTATGCGCTCTACCCCCTGCGACAATCTTGCCATCCGCTTGCAACGCGAGTGATAACAACTCACTATTATTGTTGCTAGGAATATCCGTAGTGACGATACCGCCGTTGCCAAAACTAGTATCTAAGCTGCCATTGGCGTTGTAGCGAACCAACGTGAAATGATTGAGACTGTTGGCGGCATTGATATTGGAAGAGCCAGCTGCAAGAATTTTACCATCAGCCTGCACTACGACAGCATAAGCGTAGTCCTGTCCGCCAGCGATATCTGTCGTCAGTTTACCGTCTCCGCTAAAAGTCGTATCCAAGCTACCATCGCTATTGTAGCGGGCGAGTGAGAAGTCGAATGCGGGTGAATCATTAAACGTTGGGGGGGAGGCACTGCCCGCGACCACAATCTTACCATCAGGTCGGGTCGCAATCGCATATATTGTTGCACTCGATTGAGCTGCAGAGAAGATTGCCGTCGTAACCTTGCCATCACCACCGAAACTAGGGTCGAGATCACCTGCCGCAGCCAAAACAGTACCGCTGCTGGTAGTAATAGCGAAAAGTAGTAATAGTATCGCTGCTATCGGAGTACAAAATCGACGCGGTGAAACCCACTTATTGAATGCCGATATGACAGGGATTAATTTATTGATTATAACTTGAGCTGGATTCATGATACCTCCCAATAGAAAGTTTCGTGATTTTGTTCTCATTAGTAGAGTCCATAGCAACTTGTTATTGCGCCTTTTTTTCGTTGTTAAGAATACCTTGCGCTAAAAATTAGCTCAGGTAATTAAACGTATAAGGCAAATTAACAAGAATAAACTTACAAATTAATTATACTTACAATCAGAATACTCATAAATTGCATGACATGCAACACTCTACTTGTTAATTCGCCAGACTGACTTTCGTTAGGTGTGTTATCGCGCTTAGCACTGTGAGTCAATACCTGTAAGAGCACAGCAAACTGTAATAACTAACGGCTTGATAGTTAGTGGGATTAAAGTCAGTTGTTTTTTGGTGTTAATAGGTGTTGATATCAAAGCGATGGCGGAAGAGGTGAGATTCGAACTCACGGTGGGCTCGCACCCACGACAGTTTTCAAGACTGTAGCATTAAACCGCTCTGCCACTCTTCCGAATAAAAACACTTTAATTACTTTTTGCTTGATTTCAGCGAAGGCGGCATTATAGCAAACAATTAGTCGTCTTGAATATCTTGCCCTGCAAAAAGTACGTCGGTATAACCAAATTGACTCAAATCGGTGATGCGCATGGGATACAAAATACCATTGAGGTGGTCGCATTCATGCTGTACAACCCTAGCGTGGAAGCCGCTAACTAGCCTATCAATTGCATTACCAAACTGATCGAAACCTTTATAATGCAACCGTACAAACCGCGGCACCACACCGCGCATGCCAGGCACCGACAAACAACCTTCCCAACCGTCCTCAGTTTCGTCGCCTATCGGCGTTAATGTTGGGTTGATTAACACTGTGTAAGGCACTTGTTCAGCATCGGGGTAGCGTGGGTTGCTACCAACGCCAAAAATTACCACTTGCAAACTTACGCCGATTTGCGGGGCAGCAATACCCGCACCATTCATGGCTTGCATGGTGTCTTGCATATCTTGAATAAGCGCATGCAATTCTGGCGCATCAAATTGAGAGACAGCTTGTGCTTTCTTTAACAAAAGCGGCTCCCCCATGCGCAACACTGAACGTACTGTCATATTAACTCAGCTGTCCTGATATAAGCGGGCAATTTCTTCAATCAGCGCGCACACTTTTTGCATAGTAATTTCTAATCCTGCACTCACATCGGCAAAGTTGATGCCATTTAAGCTTGTTCCCCGCCCCGCCGCTTGATTCACCACTGGACATAGCGCTGCGTAGTGCACACCTAGTTCGCGCGCTAGTGCGGCTTCAGGCATACCTGTCATGCCTACAACACTTGCGCCATCACGCTCTAAACGATTTACTTCGGCTGTCGTCTCTAATCGAGGGCCCTGCACACAAGCATATACGCCATTTTCCACTAACTTTTGATTTAAATTTGTAGCACCTCGCAGGCAAATTTTTCGTAAGCTCTCAGAGTATGGCTCAGTAAAATCGATATGTTTCACTGGCAGTTCAACACCATCATGGTAAGTATTTTTTCGGCCGTGCGTATAGTCAATCAACTGATTTGGCAACACGATATCACCTGGGCATAAATCGCTGGGAATGCCGCCCACGGTGGCGATTGCTAGCAAACTATCAACACCCGCCTCATGCAAAGCCCAAATATTGGCGCGATAATTCACCGCATGTGGTGGAATGGTGTGTCCGCCACCGTGTCGTGCTAAAAACACCACTTTACGCCCTGCCAGCTCGCCAAAAATCAGTGGATGTGAAGCTTCACCATAAGGCGTACGCGCAATTTGTCGCTTAGTTATTTTTAAGTTTTTAAGTTGCGTTAAACCTGTACCGCCTATAATGCCTAACATAAGTCCCCAAGCATGCTTTTTACCTTAAAATTTTATGTTTATTGTAGCGTATGGCAGGCACTCATTCACATATTTTGTGGCATACTTAAGGCTATGGTTACCGATTCAGACATTTTCGACGTCACAAAACAAGTCAAAATAGACAGCTTAGCGCTATCGCAACAGCATTATGAGAACTTTCCAGTCTCTTCGATTGTGCTACCCAAACATTTGCGCGACCCAATCGCCTTAATTTACACCTTTGCACGACAAGCCGACGATTTTGCCGACGAAGGCCTGCACAAACCCGCTTGGCGCTTGGCCAAACTGCAGGGGTTTAAAGAAGAGTTAGACCTTATTCAAAACAATGGCCGAACTAGATCGCCATTTTTTACTGAACTTGGTAACGCTATTCGCAAGCATGAGTTACCACTCGCGCCGTTTTACGATTTACTAGATGCGTTTAGTCAAGATGTCACAAAAGCGCGCTACGCAAATTTTTTCGAGCTTTTAGATTACTGCCGTCGCTCCGCAAACCCAATAGGCGCGTTGTTGCTACACCTTTTTGGCAAAGCCACACCAGAGAATTTAATTTATTCCAACAAGATATGCACTGCTTTACAGCTCATCAATTTTTATCAAGATGTGGCCATTGATTTTGAAAACGAATTTCATAAAAGCCGTATTTATTTATGCCAAGATGAAATGAAGACATTTGGCGTCACCGAGGCGCTTATCGCCAGCCAGCACGTCAACAAACATTGGGAAGAGTTTATGCTGTTTAATATTGCGCGTGCCGAAGCCATGCTAAACGAAGGCAAGCCGCTTGGACATGTGCTGCCAGGTCGCATCGGGCTTGAAATGCGCATGATTATTAGCGGTGGGGAGCGTGTTATTTACAAACTAAAAAATGTACGCGGCGATATTTACAAGCACCGCCCTACGCTACAGGCCTGGGATTGGCCAGTGATTTTGTTAAAAGCCCTATTAAGATAATTCATCTGCAATAAAATTAATGACATCATTAGAATATTGCAAGCAAAAAGCCGCGCAAAGCGGCTCCAGCTTTACTGTTAGCTTTATTTTTCTGCCTAAAAATCAACGCGACGCCATGACGGTGCTTTATGCATTTTGTCGCGAAGTCGATGACGTGGTGGACGAATGCAGTGATTATTCCGTGGCGCAAACCAAGCTGAATTGGTGGAAAAGTGAAATCGCCAATTTGTACGCTGGTACGCCGCAACACCCCGTCACCAAAGCCTTGCAGCCCGTTGTGGCACAATTTAATCTCGCGCAAGAACACTTTTTAGAGATTATCGACGGCATGGAAATGGATTTAAAATTCAACCGTTATGAAGACTTTAAACAGCTACAACTGTATTGCTATCGCGTCGCCAGCGTAGTTGGGCTGCTTTCTGCGCAAATTTTCGGCTTTAAAAACCGCAAAACGCTCAAATACGCGCACGATTTAGGCATGGCATTTCAGCTCACCAATATTATTCGCGATGTGGGCGAAGATGCCCGTAGAGGCCGAATTTACTTGCCGCTGGACGAATTGAAAAAAGCCAAAGTAAGCGAAGATGACATTTTACAAAGCCGCGAAACGCCTCAAGTCAAAGAACTCATCGAATATCAAATTGAACGCGCAGAAACTTATTACGACAAAGCCTTGCGCGAATTGCCCGTAGAGGATGCCAAACAGCAGCGCACTGGGCTGATAATGGCGGCGATTTACCGTACCTTATTACGCGAAATTAAGGCTGAAAGCGCCGAAAAAGTATTAAATTTTAAAACCAAATTGCCGCCGTTGAGGAAATTTATGCTCGCCATACAAACTTATTTTAAGTATGCCTAAGCATGTTATTGTGATTGGCGGTGGAATGGCAGGCCTGGCAGCCTCGTCCCTATTGGCTTCCAGAGGCATTAAAATTACTTTATTAGAAGCTGCCGAGCATCTTGGCGGCCGTGCGCGCAGTGTGGCGATTGAGTTTAACAGCCAAGTGCATCAGCTCGATAACGGCCAGCACATCATGCTGGGTGCCTACACCGAAACACTCAAATTGCTAGAAAAAATGGGCATGCAGGAGAATGAAGCTTTTTTGCGTATCCCGCTGAATTTAGAGTTGCGTTCAGGCAACCGTAGCGCCTTTAAACTCGCCACGCCAAGCTATTTACCCGCACCGATGAATCAGTTAGTAGGATTTTTACTTTGCGAAGGCCTTAAATTGAGCGAGCGCGTGCATGTCATCAAACTCATGCTAAAGCTCAAAAGTAGCGATTATCGGCTGGCTAACGACGTTCAGTTAGCAGATTTTTTGCAACAAAATCAACAATCTAGCAATGTCGTTAAACTATTGTGGGAGCCGCTGTGCTTGGCCGCACTGAATACGCCAATTAAAACTGCCAGCAGCAAAATCTTTTTAAATGTGCTGCGCGACACGTTCAAAAGCAAAAATAGCACCGATTTTTTATTACCCAAACGCGATTTATCGCAGCTGTTTTCGCAACCAATCTCAAGCTACTTAAAAACGCATCAAGCCAACATTTTACTCAGTCAACGCGTCAAAAACATCACACCAAATACCAATGGTTACACAGTTTCCACCAAAGAAGAGGCTTTTGAGGCCAGCCACGTCATTGTGGCCATGTCGTCAGTGCGGCTGCGCAATGTAATTGGCGATTTGCCTAAATTAAGCTTTATCGCCGAGCAAGCCGACGGCTACGAATATCAGCCTATTTATACCATTTACTTGCAATACTCACGCGATACAACGCTCTCTGCACCCATGCTGGGCTTGGTTGGTGGGCTAAGTCAGTGGGTGTTCGATCGCGGGTTTTTATGTAATCAACCCGGCTTAATGGCAGTAATTATTAGCGCAGAAGGTGCGCATCAACTTCTTACGCAAGATGCGCTAGCTTTAAGGGTCGCGCAAGAGCTGCAAGCCGCATTCCCACAGCTTGCTAAGCCGCTTTGGCATAAAGTGATTGCGGAAAAACGCGCGACATTCTCATGCAAGGTGAATTTACCTAGGCCAGCGCACGTCACGCCTTACCTTAAACTCTATTTAGCGGGCGATTACACTTATGCCGATTATCCTGCCACCATAGAAGGCGCGGTGCGTAGCGGTGTTGCCTGTGCGGATTTGGTATGTAATTCTTAGACGATGTTAAGTAAGCGGAATAGTTAAATAGCAATATCCGTATAAAGCTTTATCACTCGCTTAGCAATATCCATTTTTCCCCATAATTCTGAGATAAACATTTTGAAATCCGCGATTTGCAGCCAATATTGGTCGGGAATGGACTCATTATTATTTATAGGGCAAAACACTATTGCAGCAATCAACCCCCATATAAGCTGGTAATTAAGAATAAGATTTCCAGATGCGTCATCAATACCAAGTGATATTGCCTGATTCCAAGTAACTTTAGCCGATTTATCATCTGAGTGTATCAACGAGCACCGAACCACATGATAAATTACATCTTCTAAGCCGATATTACCTGCTGCATCTGCCTTAGCCTCAGGATGACTAAATGGTACGCGGATAGTTGTCGCCATTAAACCTGGGAATCCTACATAAGTTATCAGAGATAAGTGTTCCTTAATAAAATGTTTATAGGTGTTACGATTAGAACGCGTTTTTCCAAAATACCTTTGAGAGGTTATGTCTAAAGCTATACAAACAGGTGTAAGGGCGAGCACATAGTCGCCTCGATTCATATGATCAATCGCTTCTTGAATGCGTTGACCAACAGAAATCATTGCCTAGCCACCTCTTAGCTGACTTAGCGCCTGTTCTAGGCGTTCTACTGCTATCACTTCTAAGCCTGCAATCTTCGCTTTTGGCGCATTGGCTTTCGGTACGATTGCTTTGGTAAAACCTAGCTTTGCGGCTTCTTTTAAGCGCATTTGACCGCCTTGCACGGGGCGTACTTCTCCCGCCAACCCAACCTCACCAAAAACTATAAGTTTAGTCTCTAATGGTTTGTTTTTTAAAGAAGAAACAATCGATAATATCACCGCCAAATCGACTGCTGGCTCGGTAATTTTTACGCCACCCACGGCATTTATAAACACATCTTGATCAAAACACGGAATACCTGCATGACGATTTAACACCGCTAACAGCATGGCTAAGCGGTTCTGTTCAAGGCCAGTAGCTAAGCGTTTTGCATTTGGCGCATGGCTTTCATCCACCAACGCTTGAATTTCGATTAACAGCGGCCGCGTGCCTTCCATGGTCACCGTAATACAACTGCCCGCTACTTGGCTTTCGTGATGCGATAAAAACAAAGCCGATGGATTGGAAACCTCACGCAAACCATGCTCTGTCATGGCGAATACGCCCAGCTCATTCACCGCGCCAAAGCGGTTTTTGAAGGCGCGAATCAAGCGAAAACTAGAATTATGATCGCCTTCAAAATATAAAACGGTATCGACAATATGCTCCAAAACCCGCGGCCCTGCTAGCGAACCTTCTTTGGTGACGTGTCCAACCAAAATCACCGTGATGCCAAGCTGCTTGGCCAAACGTGTGAGTTGCGCCGAGCATTCGCGCACCTGCGCTACCGAGCCTGGCGCAGATTGCAACACCTCAGAATACACGGTTTGAATGGAGTCAATCACCGCGATATTGGGCTTGTGTGTTTGCAGCGTAGCGAGAATTTTTTCAAGGTTGATTTCTGCCAAAAGCTCGACATTGCTTGCGTCTAGCCCTAATCTTTTCGCCCGCATGGCGATTTGTTGTGGTGATTCTTCACCGCTCACATAAATGGCTTGAGAATTTTTACCTAAATGACATAGCACTTGCAACAAAAGCGTTGATTTGCCAATGCCCGGGTCGCCGCCAATCAGCACCACGCCGCCTTCTACCAAGCCGCCGCCCAATACGCGATCGAACTCACTAATGCCAGTTGGCGTACGCTCAATATCAGCCGCTTTGATACTGCTTAATTTTTGTAGGGCGCTACTTTGGGTTAAACTATCGAATTTATTGACGTAGCGGTTGGTTGAGCTGCTGGATTCTTCGATGCTCTCCACCAAAGTATTCCACGACATGCAACTGGGACATTGGCCTTGCCATTTTGGCTCACTGGCGCCACATTCGGTGCAGCTATAGATAGTTTTTGCTTTGGCCACTTCTAGTAATTGTCTGGCATATAGCCCGCATTAGCATAACTTTCAAAGCGTGTATGCTCGCCAATAAAGGTAAGTTTTACGCGGCCAATCGGGCCGTTACGCTGTTTGCCGATGATAATTTCCGCCGTGCCTTTATCAGGACTGTCGGGGTTATACACTTCATCGCGATAGATAAATAAAATCAAATCGGCATCTTGCTCAATCGCGCCAGATTCACGCAAATCGCTCATCACTGGGCGTTTATCTGGGCGTTGCTCAACAGAGCGATTCAACTGCGAAAGTGCGACCACAGGTACATCCAGCTCTTTTGCAAGCGCTTTGAGTGAACGTGAAATTTCAGAAATCTCGGTTGCACGGTTCTCACCTTGCCTGCCTGCGGGGGCTGACATCAATTGCAAGTAATCCACCACGATTAAACCAAGCTTACCTGTTTGGCGATGTAACCTACGTGCCCTTGCGCGCACATCAAAGCTGCTTAAGCCTGCACCTTCATCAATAAAAATCGGCGCTTCGTTCAGCCTACCCAGCGCTGTTGTCAGTTTTTCCCAATCTTCATCTTCCAGTCGTCCAGTACGCATACGGTGCTGGTCTAGCCGCCCAACCGAGCCTATCATCCGCATAGCGAGCTGGGTAGAAGCCATTTCCATCGAGAATACAGCCACTGGCAAACCAGTATCCAGCGCAACATTTTCGGCTACATTCAGTGAAAATGCGGTTTTACCCATAGATGGCCGCCCTGCCACGATAATTAAATCGCCACCTTGGAAGCCAGAAGTCATGGAATCTAAATCAGAAAAACCTGTCGGAATACCCGTCACGTCGCTTGGGTTGTCGCGCGAAAACAGCATGTCGATGCGCTCGGCCACTTGCGGCAGCAATTTGTTAATCTCTTGAAAGCCTTCACTGCTGCGCTGGCCGCCTTCGGCAATTTGAAAAATCTTAGCTTCAGCCTCATCCAAAAGCTGCTGCGCATCGCGCCCGTTGGGGCTGTAGGCGCTCTCGGCAATGCCAGAACCCACTACTACCAACTTACGCATAATCGCGCGCTCACGTACAATTTCCGCATAACGGCGAATATTGGCCGCGGTAGGCGTATTTTGCGCCAACGCGCCTAAATAAGCGATGCCGCCCACCTGAGATAACTCCGCTGTACTTTCTAGCGATTCCGCTACAGTCACAATATCAGCGGGACGATTATGCTCAATGAGCTTGCCAATGTGCTGAAAGATGGTTTTGTGATCGTGTTGATAAAAATCTGCTGCGCTTAAAATGTCGGCAATTTTGTCTAGCGCTTCGTTCTCTAGCAGTAAACCGCCAATGACCGATTGCTCGGCCTCAATAGAATGTGGAGGAAGTTTGAGGGAATCTAGTTGTTCATCAGCCATGTTGAGATTATACCCAACATAGACTCAATTTTTACGAATATTACCGATACTCTACCATGACTTCGTTACGCCTAAGAAAAGGCAATGTCCATGGCGCATTGTAGCGTGCCAACTCGGGTGCGCCAGCAGGCTTGATTTGCTTGGCTTGCAGCCATGCCAATAGTTCTTCGGTTTTTTTGGCGGTTTTAGCTTCGCCTGCGAAACCAGAAAAACGCACCACTGCAAACTTTTTTGCTGGTACTTCACGCAGTTTCACTTCTGCATTATTGGGCGTTGGTAGGGTTTCCAAGGTATATTTACTTGGCATCACAAAATACATACGCCATTTGCCTGCGCTTTCTTGCATACTCACAGGCGCGGTCATGCTAATTTTTTCAGATTTTGGTTCCATCGTCACTGGAATTGTCATGCTGATTTTCTCGCTACCACCCGCGCGCGATTTGTTATTGCCAAAAATATAGTCCGCAATAAGCCTAAAACCTTTATTGCCAGCCTCGTCCATGCTACCTTCCACCAAAGCTTCGGCTACTATAACTGGCTTGTAAGCGCGTAATTCAAACGCGTCAGATTTTTCAATCACATCATATTTTGGCTCTTCATAGGCCATGATTGCTCCTGAAAATAACAACAAAAATAACAACGAAACTAAGCGTGACAGCATTATCCAACTCCAATATTTAACTTAATAACTAAGAGCTTGGAGCAACTAAATAGTTCTATCGAAACTTCACCGCCCCTATGTGCTGTTGTTGCAGGCATACAGGATTGCAAACATTAAAAAAGGCGACCTAAGCCGCCTTTTTTAGTGAACCTATAAAACTTAAGCTTCTGGGGTAACCGTAACCGTAATATCCACCACGATATCGTGATGTAACGCTACTGAGAGCGGGAAATCGCCAATCGTTTTGAGTGGACCAGCAGGCATACGCACTTCAGATTTAGCCACTTCAAAACCAGCAGCCACCAAGCTTTCAGCGATGTCATGATTGGTTACAGAGCCGAACAAACGGCCATCTACGCCCGCTTTTTGCGTCACTGTTAACACAAAACCAGCCAATTTTTCACCACGTGCTTTAGCAACAGTTAAAATATCAGCCTGTTGTTTTTCAAGCTCTACGCGGCGTGCTGCAAATTCCGCTTTGTTTGTTTCTGTTGCGCGTTTTGCTTTACCTTGTGGAATTAAAAAGTTACGGCCAAAACCATCTTTTACTTTAACGATATCGCCCAACACACCTAGGTTCGCGACTTTTTCTAATAAAATTACTTGCATATTATTCTCCTTAGCCTGGGTGTTTGTCTGTGTATGGTAACAATGCCAAGAATCGCGCACGTTTTACCGCTGTCGTTAGTTGACGTTGATATCTGGCTTTTGTGCCAGTCATACGGGCTGGAATAATTTTTGCGTTTTCGCTGATGAAATCTTTCAGCAAATCTACATCTTTATAATCGACTTCTTTAATGCCTTCTGCACTAAAACGGCAGTAACGGCGGCGTTTGTACATTTCTCTTGCCATGGTGTAACTCCTAAATATTCTGTATTTCTATTTTTTCAATATGTAATACCAGTTGTGTGCTTTTTGCGCTGCGATTGGCTAAAAAACCTTTGGCTTTGATATTTGAACCTAGCTGAATGTGTTGTTTAGCAATGTCACCTAAAGCAACTGCGTTGACTGAACATTCCACTTTTCTTTTTAAGCCCGCCTCTGTTTGTTCAGAAGCATGTTGCAACACAAAATTTAACAACGGTATGCCTGCTGGTGTGTAGCGTATTGGCTCTAAGCTAATTACCACGCCACTTAACAGCACTTTATTCAAAACTTATACTGCCGCAACCTCGGCTACAACGGCTGGTGCTGCTACTGGCGCTTCATCGCGATTTATCACGTTCCGTGATTTTTCTTCTTTCATCATCGGGCTGGGCGCTGTTACAGCGGTTTTGGTACCCATGGTTAAATGACGAATCACCGCATCGTTAAATTTAAAGCCATGCTCTAATTCTTCCAATGTCGCTAGGTCACATTCAATGTTCATCAACACGTAATGCGCTTTGTGAATTTTTTGAATTGGGTAAGCCAATTGACGACGACCCCAATCTTCTAGACGGTGCATGGTGCCTTTGCTAGCGGTAATCATAGCGCGGTAACGCTCAATCATCGCGGGCACTTGCTCGCTCTGGTCCGGATGGACGATAAAAACTACTTCGTAATGTCGCATGACATCTCCTTATGGTTAAAGCCACCTACAAAGCCTTTTGACTAAATTAAAATCTGGGCGGCAACTGAATAGTTGCATTGCAGTGTGACAAGGTTTAAAAGAGCGCGATTATAGACAAAAAGTGTTAATTAATCAAACGCTTTTCATTTTTGACGTGTATATAACCAACTTTAGTTGATATATTTCACGGATAAGACCCCTGCGATCTTAGTCCTTTTAAAAGCACATGCCCTGCAAACTAATATCCATAAGGCTTGCAGAGCATATAAAATTAACACTATTTGCGTGTTGGCAGGGTAAATGTATGTTTAGAAAGTGAAATCTCGCGCAGAAAGCAGCCCAAACCGATGATTAAGCTCAACATAGCAACAATAAATAGCATTGAAACCAGCCAAGAGGAATCCCATCGAATAGCGGAGCCTAAAAATAGTGAGCCGATGACCAGCGCCACTAGCAGCAAAGAGAATGTACACAAAGTAATCGCCCAATGCACCCAATTGGCGCGGCAAGACAGAATGTGTAGCTCTTTGCCGTAATTGGCACAGCTTGGATTTTCGGCTTGCGCTTGCGGCGATTCGCACTTTTCGTTCAACGAACGAAATCTATCCACCAAACGTCCCAAGCGACCAGTGAGCACGCCTAACAGCGTACTCACCCCCATCAGCAAAAATACGGGCGCAATGGCGAGCTGAATCACTTCCGAAGCCGTGGTGACGCTGTGAATAACATTTTGCATAATTTACCCTTTATATTCTAAAATCCACTTTTTCCTAAAAAGTCATCTGCCCTGCAGGCCAATATTCATGAGCCTCATAGAGCATCTAATTCAAATCAATTAAGCTGTTAAATCGAGCATTTCTGCACCGTAAAACTTCACTTTCAGTTTTTTAAGCTGGTCTCTAAATTCTGCCGCTTTTTCAAACTCTAAGTTTTTCGCCGCATCATGCATAGTTTTTTCTAACCGTTTCATTTCTTTTACAATTTGTTTTTCGCTCAAGCTTTCATATTTGGCTTGATCTTGCGCTGCCTTGCGTTCGCGTTGCGCGTCGTCTTTATCGTACACGCTGTCAATCATATCTCTTACGCGTTTGCTGATGCCAATAGGCGTAATATTGTTGGTAGTGTTAAACGCTGTTTGTATTTTTCTGCGACGGTTAGTTTCGTCTATCGCCAAACCCATGCTGCGCGTGATTTTGTTACCGTAAAAAATCACTTTACCGTTGATGTTACGTGCAGCGCGGCCTGCGGTCTGAATCAAGCTTCTTTCAGAACGCAGAAAACCTTCTTTATCCGCATCTAAAACCGCGACCAAAGATACTTCAGGAATATCCAAACCTTCACGCAATAAGTTAATGCCGACCAGCACGTCAAATTCGCCCAAACGCAAGTCGCGGATAATCTCGACGCGCTCCACCGTATCAATATCGCTGTGCAAATAACGCGCTTTTACGCCATGTTCAGCCAAATAATCGGTTAAATCTTCTGCCATGCGCTTGGTTAAAGTGGTCGCCAGAACTCGCTCACCCACGGCTACGCGTAGCTTAATTTCCCCTAATAAATCATCGACTTGCGTGTCGGCAGGTTTCACAGTGATTTCTGGGTCTATCAAGCCAGTTGGTCGCGCAATCATCTCCACTACTTGTTGCTGATGGTTTTTCTCATACTCGGCGGGCGTGGCCGAAATAAACACGGTTTGGCGCATAATGCGCTCAAATTCCTCAAACTTCAGCGGCCTATTATCTAGCGCAGAAGGCAAACGCCAGCCGTAATCCACCAAATTGGTCTTACGTGACCAATCGCCTTTATACATACCACCAATTTGCGGTACAGTAACGTGGCTTTCGTCGATAATCATCAGTGCATTTTGCGGTAAATAATCGATGAGTGTCGGCGGCGGCTCGCCAGGGTTGCGGCCAGACAAATGGCGTGAATAGTTCTCGATGCCTTTGCAGAAGCCGATTTCGTTCAACATTTCCAAGTCAAAGCGCGTGCGCTGTTCAATGCGTTGCGCTTCCACCAGTTTATGCTCAGAAATATATTGTGCCACGCGCTCAACTAACTCTTTTTTAATCTTTTCAACCGCTTTAATTGTCGTCTCGCGTGATGTTACGTAATGACTTGAAGGATATATTGTAAATATTTGAATTTTATTAAATACTTGCCCTGTCAAAGGATCAAATAAAGTGATACTTTCTACTTCATCATCAAACAAACTTAAGCGCACCGCTGTCTCGTTATTTTCTGCGGGGAAAATATCAATCACATCGCCGCGTACGCGAAAGTTGCCGCGACTAAAGTCGAAATCGTTGCGATTATATTGCATACCGATTAAACGCAAAATAGCGTCTTTTTGGCTGAGTTTATCGCCTTGCTTTAAGTGCAGCACCATGCTGTGATAGTCCACTGGGTCGCCAATGCCGTAAATCGCTGAAACCGAGGCCACGATAATGCTGTCTTCGCGCTCCAATAGGGCTTTGGTGGCCGAAAGCCGCATCTGCTCTATATGCTCATTGATGCTAGAATCTTTCTCTATAAACAAATCGCGTGACGGCACGTAAGCTTCTGGTTGATAATAATCGTAATAACTGACGAAGTATTCCACCGAATTATTGGGGAAAAACTCGCGAAATTCTGAGTAAAGTTGTGCAGCTAAAGTCTTATTTGGCGCCATCACAATGGCTGGGCGTCCAAGCCTAGCAATGACATTGGCCATGGTGTAAGTTTTACCACTACCCGTAACGCCAAGCAAAGTTTGAAACTGCATGCCCGCTTCGATACCCGCAGTTAGCTTTTCAATAGCCGCAGGCTGATCGCCAGCAGGCTGAAATGGTTGGTGTAACTGATATTTACTATTTGGGAAGGTGGCAAACACGCTGTCAATTGCTTCATTGATTCAAAGCATAATTTTAACAGGCTTTTGCGGCGCGAACTAAATATGACATCAACAAGTCATTACAATATAAATTAACAAAAAATTTGGGGATTTTCATGCGTGCCTTCATACTAACTGCCGTACTTTTTTCGGCTATTCAACCCGCGTTGGCTTTTGATAAAGCCAAACTTTACTCGGCTTATACGAGCGTCGTTTTAATACGCGGCCATAACACTAAAGGCGGCCTAGCATATGGCTCTGGCGTAGTGGTGGGCAAAGATAAAGTGCTCACCAATTGCCATGTGTTTCGTAGCACCAAAGAGCCGTGGATTTCGCGTGGTGAAGATACTTATAGCATCACCTCGGTAAAGGCTGATGTGTGGCATGATTTATGTTTGGTCACCACCGCTCCACTCCCCTTTAACGCAGCTGTTATCGGCAAAAGTGCGGGTTTAAAACGTGGCCAAGAAATCGTCGCGTTCGGGCATTCCAACGGCGTACCCGCGCCGCTCACCTCCAGCGGCTCTGTCAAAGCTTTATATAATGACGATATAGGTAAAATCATCCGCAGTACCGCCAAATTCGCCATGGGTGCCAGCGGCAGCGGATTATTCGATATGGAAGGTAATTTAGTCGGCATTAACACTTTTAAAACTGCAGGACGCGCGGGCAGCGTTCACTTTGCGTTGCCGATTGAGTGGTTAGAT
Source organism: Methylotenera sp. (assembly GCA_031381645.1). GTDB lineage: Bacteria > Pseudomonadota > Gammaproteobacteria > Burkholderiales > Methylophilaceae > Methylotenera_A. Next base: position 5,288 of record JANMYB010000036.1, on the reverse strand, counting down.
AAACTAGAAAAACAAACCGAAATTTCCACCTTCCCTATTTCTGGCAAAGCTTTGTGGGAAGAAGACGAGGACAAAAAGCCATTTTACATGCAAGTTGCAGTGCCAGAGTCGCGCCAAGATTGGCCAAAGTTAGTACAAGTAGCGGAAAAATGGACGGAAGCTGAGCCAAAAAATACCGAAGCTTGGTACGAGCTGGGTTTAGGTCTCGAGAATTCGAGCAAAACCGAACTTGCTGAAAAAGCTTACAAACAATCGATCAGCTTGGATGGCACTAACTTTGAAGCACTAAAACGATTGGGCGCACTGGCTAAAAATCGTGGCGACACGCCAGAAGTGCAACGTATTCAAACCGCGCTAATGGAGATTGATAAAGATTTAGCGGTGGAATACAGCGAAATGCTAGGTTGCGAAAAACAATGCTAAATGTAATATAGTAATATTTAAAAATATGCCCTGTGAACCAATATCTGTAAAGTCTGCAGGCAATATGTGTCTAGTTAAAATTAACCATAAATTTGGAGATTTGAAATGAGAATAGTTGCGCGAATGTTCGTATGTTTGATGATGCTTTTACCTTTGGCTGGCAATGCTGCAAATGCCGAATATTTAAAGGTGATTTTAATGCAACCCAAGCCAGTGATGATGGCAAAAATAGATGGTATCGACGGCCTAGATCAATATGTAAAAGAAGTTGAAGTGAACATTAATAAGAAAATTGCCACGATGGCGCCCGCGCCAGCTTGGGGGTTTTTGGTGTTTGCCGTACGCGAAGATGGCAAAATTAAAGCTTGGGTTGATACCGACGATAATATTCCACCAGCCGTTAGCAGCACCATGATAGAAGTTGCAGAAAGCACCAAAAGCTTTACCGTAAAAACAGGTGCAGTGGTGTTTGCGCTAGGTTTTGGTGTTGATGGCGCAGGTTTACCAGTTGAAAAAATGCCGTTCCCCGTGGAGTGGAAAAAAATAAGCAATTGCACCAATGAAGATTGCATGCAAATTGACACTGAAAGCGTGGCCTTGAAAGCGTTCTAACAACCATTTACCCATTCATGTTTTCTATGCATCAGGTTTTGCTGTAAAGTTTTTACTGTAAAACCTGCTCATTTTTGCGTAAAATCACGTTTTAAACGCAAAAAGCCCCTTAGGAATTATTTTGAGCAACCTAGTTTCACAAAGCGATGTACTTTCACACCGCGTTTTAGCCATTAAAGAATCTCCCACTCTTGCCATTACTGCAAAAGCCGCAAAATATAAGGCTGAAGGTCGCCCCGTGATTGGCTTAGCGGCAGGTGAGCCAGATTTTGACACGCCGCAGCACATTAAAGATGCTGCCAAAGCCGCCATTGACGCGGGCTATACTAAATACACGCCAGTGAGTGGCATTTCTGCGCTTAAGCAAGCAATTGTGAATAAGTTTAAAACCGAAAATGGTTTTGACTACAATATTAATGAGGTCATCGTTGGTGTTGGCGGCAAGCAAACGATTTTCAACCTGTGCCTCGCCGTGCTGAACAAAGGTGATGAGGTCATTATCCCTGCGCCGTATTGGGTGAGCTATGCCGACATCGCTATAGTGGCGGAAGCAACACCAGTCATTATAGATTGCGGCATCGAGCAAGGTTTTAAATTGCTTCCAGCACAATTGGAAGCGGCGATTACGCCTAAAACCAAGTTGGTCATGTTTAACTCACCTTCCAACCCTACTGGTGCGGTTTACAGCTTGGCTGAACTGCAGGCTTTGGGCGAAGTACTGCTGAAACATCCGCATGTTTTAGTCGCGACTGACGACATGTACGAGCACGTGAATTTAACGGGCGAAAAATTTTACAACATACTCAATGCTACACCAGGGCTTAAAAGCCGCTGTATCGTGCTAAACGGCGTTTCTAAGGCCTACTCTATGACAGGTTGGCGCATTGGTTATGCCGCTGGCTCCGCCAATATCATCAAAGCCATGGAAATTTTACAAAGCCAATCGACAAGCAATGCCACTTCAATCTCGCAACACGCGGCCGTAGCGGCTTTAACAGGCTCGCAAAACTGTATTAAACCGATGGTGGCCGCATTTATAGAACGCCATAAATATGTTGTAGATCGCTTCAATGCCATGCCAGGCTTGCATTGCATCATGGCAGGTGGCGCGTTTTACGCTTTCCCAGATGCGCGCGTAGCCATTAAAAACTTGCACGAATCTGGCAAAATTGCGACTGCTACTGATATGGCATTTGCAGAATACCTGCTTGAAAAATTTGATGTGGCCGTGGTGCCAGGCTCTGCATTTGGCGCGGAAGGTTATTTCCGCATCTCATTCGCCACCAGCATGGATAATCTAAGAGTAGCCTTAGATAGAATTGAAAAGGCTTTAATCTAACTACTTTTTATCGCCGAATAAGCCTTTAAGTTTATCCACTGCACCGCCCGCCCTAATACCCAGACTTGTACCCACGCCTGGGCCTAGAATAGCTGTACCAGCGATAGCGCCAGCTATGGCGGCTTTTGAGGGCAACACCACAGGATTGCTTACGGTGCCAGAAACCTCTAAGGGAATTGCTGTTAAGCCCATGCTATTTTTCACGTCGACCACCACCGCGCCATCCAGCGCTTTATTTGGTTTTACTTTCACCTGCCCTTTTGCAGATAGTAAGCCAGAGCTTATTTTAATATCTCGCAAGTGATATAGTTTTCCCGAACTATTTAATACGCCAGAAAACTCATCAAACTGTGTTTCGCCGCCGCCTTGCTTTTGTTTAATTAACAAGCTAGCAATTTTCAATAAATCTAGCCCGTGCAGTACGCCATTACTCACTTTAAATTGAAAATTCGTTTGTAAGTTATCTAATAACTTGCCAGCTTCTTTAGCCGTGGCAGAAAAATTTCCTTTACCAAATAAGTTTCCGCTCAAATAAACTGCTTTACTCACCATGCTACTTGGCTGTTTTACAGATAAATTATTCACGTTCAAATTACCGCTCGTCTTCCAGTTTGGCTTCCCTTTATTTTCCTCCCAATTTAAAACAGCATCACCCGTTAGTTTGCCGCCATAAAGCGCAATATCTATTTTAGGAATGTTGAGTTTGCTACCTTTTAAGTACATTTCAAGCTCGGCGTTATCAATCAATAATGGCAAGCCTACTGGCATCGTCCATTTGTTCGCGGTAACGACTATGAGCTGCTCGTCGCCGTTTGGCGTTACTTTGACCCTCAGTTTGCCGTCCAAGGTTTCTAGCTTGGCAGATTCCAACTTGTTATCGCTTGTTAGCGTTGCCTCTGCATTCATGGCAGGATATCTTGCATCAGGCCAAACCAAATTCAGTTCGTCAATTTTAATATGGCGAATATTGACTGCAGCCGCCTCAGTGCTCTCTGATTTTTTGACCGTTAAGGCAGAAATAAAATCTAACGCGGCTTTTTTGAGTAAGGGCTTGCTGATAGTTAAATCGATTATTTTTGTGGCAGAAAATAAACTACCAATGGTGGGAGTCACCATCAAGCTTTCGACTTTAAGTTCTTGATTTTTTCCAACGACGATATCGTCAGCAATCACGCGAGGGCTTGGCAAGAAGAACAAATGTACCGAGCTTATACTAACTGGTTGTCCTAATTTTTCACTTGCAATCTTTTCCGCCTGATGTAAGTACGTCTGCATAGGGATTAAAAAAGGCAAAATAATCAGTAAGCTGACAATAATGGCCACACCAATTAATATTTTTTTAGTTTTATTCCTCATTTAAGTGCTAAATTATACGCTTAAATGATTGACCAATAAGTGCTAAGCCAGTATTATCAGGCCTTCACAAGTCCTACCGATTCCTCGATAGCTCAGCCGGTAGAGCAACGGACTGTTAATCCGTGTGTCCCTGGTTCGAGCCCAGGTCGAGGAGCCAGTGCATAAAAATAAAATATGCATTCATTACTTTCTAAGCGGCTCTAGCAAACTAGAAAGCCCGTTATGGTCAATCTCTTGCATCAATTGTAACAAACGCCCTATCTCACCCGCTGGAAAGCCCTCACGCGCGAACCAATTAAGGTAATTGCTGGGCAAATCAGCAATCACGCAGCCTTTATGTTTGCCGTAAGGCATGGCAGTGGTCAATAGGCGTTGTAGGTCGTCTGGCTGCATGGTTAATCATTTTAAAGTGTTTATGTTATAAGCATGCTTTAAAACTTTAATGCAGTCCACTTGTCGAAGTATCAATACATGTAGCAAGTACTTCTATATAACAAAAAAAGGATTAGTCATGCAAATGAAAACTCAACATAAAGCTTTAGTGAGCTCGGTTTTGGTGGCTTTTACGTTGGGCGGGTGCGCCAACATGACAGAGACGCAAAAAGGCACGGCTAAAGGTGCAGGTATTGGCGCTGCGGGCGGTGCCGTGATTGGCGCGGTCGCTGGTGGCACAAAGGGTGCAGTCATCGGTGCAGCTGTTGGTGGTGTGGCTGGCGGCGTAGCAGGTAATGTGTGGTCTAAACGTATGCAAGCACAGAAAAAAGAAATGGAAGAAGCTACAGCAGGCACTGGCGTCGCAGTTACTCAAACACCTGATAATCGCTTAAAACTAGATATTCCCAGCGACATTTCGTTTGACGTGGGTCGCGCAGATATCAAGCCAAATTTCAGAGCGGTATTAGATACCTTTGCCAAAAGCTTGGTGAGCAATTCCGCTACTACCGTCACAATTATCGGTCATACCGATAGCTCTGGTAGCGATACCGTCAATAATCCTTTGTCTTTTAATCGCGCAGTTGCTGCCCGCGACTATTTATCTGCACGAGGCGTCGCCTCAAACCGTTTTGCGATTGATGGCCGCGGCTCGCGCGAGCCAATTGTAGCGAATGATACCGTAGCTAATAAAGCTAAGAACCGTCGGGTGGAAATTTTTGTGGCTGAACCAGCTCAGGCGGCGGCACCCGCTCCAGCGAGTTAGTTTTTTATTAAGACTGAATAAAAAATGGCTCTTACGAGCCATTTTTAAGAATTCTAGTTAGAATCCGTTAGTTTGAAACACAAAAAGCGATTAAGCCTTTTGAATGTTAGAAGCTTGTTTGCCTTTTGGGCCTTCTGTCACGTCAAAACTAACGCGATCATTTTCTTTCAAACTTTTATAACCGCTATCCACGATAGCTGAGAAATGTGCGAATAAATCGTCACCACCTGCGTCTGGAGTAATGAAACCAAAACCTTTAGAATCATTGAACCACTTTACAATACCTGTTGCCATAATATTACTTTCTTACTAAAAAGGGAGGCACCCAAAAAAGTCTCTACTTCTAAAAAAAAAGAGTCC
>JANMYB010000033.1:0-30451 GCA_031381645.1 Methylotenera sp. | reverse complement strand
AGAAGGCCGGATGCGCGTGATGCCCATGCCCATGGTGCGCACAATGCGCCAGCCGCCAAATAGCGTGCCTAGCGCCATGGCTAAGTGGCAAGAAACAATCACCCACATTTGTATGTCAAACCCTTTTTGGTAGCCGTTTGCTACCAATAACACGGTGATAATGCCCATGGTTTTTTGCGCATCGTTACCGCCGTGGCCTAGGCTGTAAAGTGAGGATGACACAAATTGCAGTTTATTAAACACGCGCTCGGTGGGATAGGGCGAGCGTTTTTCAACAATCCATAACACCAGTACCATTAGGCACATCGCTACAAACATGCCAAACATGGGCGATATAATAATGAACACAGATGTTTTAATGAGGCCGCCTGCAATAATCGCTGCAGTGCCACCTTTAGCTACGCCTGCACCCACTAAGCCACCTACTAGCGCGTGTGATGACGATGACGGAATGCCCAACCACCAAGTAATGATATTCCAAGTAATGGCGCCACACAGCGCACCAAAGATGACGGCATTGTTGACAATGTTGGGGTCGATTAAGCCTTTGCCGACCATTTTAGCCACCGCAGTACCAAAAACTAAAAACGCAATAAAGTTAAAAAATGCTGCCCATAGCACGGCCGCCTGTGGCGTCAATAAGCGCGTAGAAACCATCAGGGCAATAGAGTTTGCTGCATCGTGAAAGCCATTCATAAAATCGAATATGAGGGCGACCGCTACCAACACCATCATGATGATAATTGCTTGTTCCATGAGTGAGCTCCTTAGATGCGCTCTAGCACAACGCCATGGATAACATCTGCAACATCTTCGCAGCTATCTACTGCATCTTCAAACAAATCGTATAATTCGCGTGACCTAATTAATGTACGTGCATCGGTTTCCTCGCTAAATAAACGGAACATACCAGCACGCATCACATGATCAGCTTCGCCTTCAATCGCGCTAATTTCCTCGCAATTGCGTAAAATGCGTCCCGCGTCTTTCATATCAGATAACATGTTTACTGTTTCACGCACTTTTTCTGAGGCGCGCAATAAAATTTGTGCCAGCGCCACCATCTCAGGCGTAAAGCTGCTGCGGCCATATATTTTTGCACTTTGTGGAATATCTTCCATGTAATCAATAATGTCATCTAGTGCCATTGCTAATTCGCGAATTTCGCGTCGGTCAAACGGTGTAATATAAGTTTTGTGTAGCGATAGCAAAATCTCTTTGGTGTATTCATCTGCCTCACTTTCAATTTTGCGAATCTCGGCAAAATATTCCTCAAATTTATCTTCGCCACTCACCGCTGTCATCATGGCCAATACTTTAGATGCGCGTACCGCACAATCGGCCAAGTTGTTAAATAGCACAAAATAGTTGTCGCTGCGCGGTGTAATAGCTGTCATTATTCGACTAAAAATGCTACCTGACATGCTTTTTCTCCCAAGTTTTAAATTTGTTTTAAATTTGTTTTAAAGTATATTAATATTACAAACAGTTTAGCTTTATAAGCTAGAATCTGCGAGTCTTAATCAAAATAATTATGACAAAAATATGACAAATTTTTTTAAATCCCCATTACCTATTCAATCGTTAGCTGAGTTTATAGGTACCGCCTTGCTGCTAGCGGTTATCACAGGTTCTGGCATCATGGGTGAGACCTTAGGCGCAGGTAACGCGGCAGTGGCATTGCTGGGCAATAGCATTGCTACTGGCTGTGGTTTGTATGTGTTAATTACATTGCTTGCACCAATCTCAGGGGCGCATTTTAACCCTGTTGTCAGTATTATGTTTTGGCGCGCTGGTATTTTGAATACGCAAGCGTTATTGGGCTATATTGCGGCGCAAATCGCAGGTGCAATTTCTGGCGTTTGGCTTACGCATTTATTATTTTCACTGCCGATAATTCAAGCTTCCACCAAGCCTAGAACTGGCTTAGGCATTTGGGTAAGCGAGTTTATTGCAACGCTTATTCTGTTAGGCGTAATTTATTTAGGCGTTAAACTCACCAAAGAGAAAATTGCCATGCTAGTCGCTCTTACTGTTACCGCTGGCTACTGGTTTACTTCATCTACATTTTTTGCCAACCCAGCGGTCACCATTGCGCGTAGCTTAACCAATACTTTTGTTGGTATTGCGCCAACTGATGTGTTAGGTTTCGTCACCGCACAATTAGCCGCAGTCATACTAATTTGTTTATTGGTAAGGGTAGAAAAATGAGTAAAGTCACGATTTATCATAACCCTGCATGTGGCACATCCCGAAATACTTTGGCGATGATACGTGCCAGCGGTGTAGAGCCTGAGGTAATTGAATATCTTAAAACACCGCCTAGCCGTGAAAGGTTAGTTGAATTAATTTCAAAAATGCATATCAGCCCCCATCAGCTCTTGCGTGAAAAAGGCACGCCTTATGCAGAACTTGGTTTGGATGACTCAAGTCTTTCTGAAGATGTATTGATTGATGCCATGATGCAGCATCCAATTCTCATCAATCGACCGATTGTAGTGACTGCAAAAGGCGTTAAACTTTGCCGTCCATCAGAGTTGGTTTTAACTATTCTAGAAAACCCTCACATCGGCACATTTATCAAAGAAGATGGCGAGGTAGTAAAAGCGGTATAATCACGTTTTTGAAGTTTTAAGTTAAAGTCACAATCATCATGGAAGCCGAACAAATCAATCAAATTACCAACCGTTTAATTGATCTAAACGACCGTAATCAAGCCCTTCGGGGGTATCTTTGACTTTGAGAATAAAGCGCAAAAACTAGAAGAAGTGAATGGGTTGATGGAAGACCCAAAAATTTGGGATAACGCAGAAAAAGCGCAAAAGCTCGGCAAAGAAAAACGTAGTCTTGAACTCATCGTACATAATTTACAAAGTCTAGAAAGTAATTTAAAAGACGCTCAAGAGCTCTTTGAAATGGCACGTGAGGAGAATGACGACGACACCCTATTAAGTGTTGCGGCAGATTCTGAAGCGCTTGAAAAACAAATCGAAGACATGGAATTCAAGCGTATGTTTTCGGGTGAGCTGGATGGCGCAAACTGTTTTATTGAGTTTCAATCGGGTAGCGGCGGCACCGAAGCGCAAGATTGGGCGCAAATGTTATTAAGAATGTACCTTCGCTACTGTGAGCGTAAAGGTTTTAAAGTGGAAGTGCTAGAAGAAACTGATGGTGACGTGGCGGGTATTAAAGGTGCGTCGATTAAAGTCTCTGGCGACTATGCTTACGGCACTTTGCGCACTGAAAATGGTGTTCACAGGTTAGTACGCAAATCGCCGTTCGATTCCAACGCCAAGCGCCACACCAGCTTTGCCAGCGTACAAATTTTCCCAGAAGTCGATGACAGCATTCAAATCGACATCAACCCCGCCGATTTGCGCATCGACACGTATCGCGCTTCGGGCGCGGGCGGTCAGCACATTAACAAGACAGATTCTGCCGTGCGTATTACGCATTTGCCAACCAATACCGTGGTGCAATGTCAAAATGATAGAAGCCAACACCGTAACCGCGAAGAAGCCATGAACATGTTGAAAGGTGCGTTATATAATTTGGAGTTAAATAAGCGCAATGCAGATAAGCAAGCTTTAGAAGATGCCAAAACCGATATCGGCTGGGGACATCAGATCCGCAGTTACGTATTAGACCAAGGCCGCATCAAAGATTTGCGCACCAATGTGGAAATCGGCAATACGCAAGGCGTGCTAGATGGCGACCTTGATCCATTTATTCAAGTTAGCCTAAAGCAAGGCGTTTAAATAAATAAACATGCCCTGTACCAGTTCTTGGTATCACCATTCTCGCTAAGTGCTAAAGCACTAAGTCGAATGCGAAATCCGCATGGATATTGGGCTGTGGAGCATCATTTTTAATGAATAGAAATCAATTTTATTTCAAATTTTAGCATGTTATACTTGTTATACATTTTGTATATGTAAGGAGCGTTATCATGCTTGCAGTAAGATTAGAACCCGCGATTGAAGCCGAGCTAACCAAGCTTGCGCTAGAAACTGGCCGCAGCAAAAGCTATTACGTTAAAGAGGCATTGGCGGAATATTTGCTCGACCGCGCTGATTATTTGCGCGCAATTGCTGTACTAGAAAGGCAAGAGCCGCGCACCAGCCTTGCCGATGTTAGAGCCGAGCTTGGCTTAACGCGCTAATGGTTTGGCGCGTTGAGTTTTTAGCTACCGCAAAACGCGAGCTAAAAAAACTAGATAAACGCTGGCAGCTCGCAATTTTAGATTATTTAGAAGATGAAATTGCAGGGTTAGAAAATCCACGCAGCCGAGGCAAAGCGCTAGTGGGCGATAAGCAAGGGCTTTGGCGCTATCGCGTCGCCGATTACCGCATTGTGTGCGAAATCCAAGATGCCGAATTAGTGATTGTGGCAATTACCATTGGACATCGCAAAAATGTTTACGAATAATTAATAAGTAGTATTAATAGAGAGCAATATGAACGACGAAAATTTACCAGCTGTTGACGAAAACCACGTTATTGCCGAGCGGCGCGAGAAGCTGAAAGCGCTTCGCGAAAAAGGCATTGCTTTCCCCAATGACTTTAAGCCAGATGCTCTGGCAACCAATATCCATGAGGATCACAGCGACACTGAAAATGAAGCGTTTGAAGCAAAACCAGTGCATGTCAAAGTAGCTGGCCGCATGATGTTGAAGCGCGTAATGGGCAAGGCGAGCTTTGCAACTTTGCAAGATAAAAGCGGGCGTATTCAATTATTTATTGGCAGCAGCAATTTGGATGAAGCGACTTACGAGGCTTTTAAACATTGGGATTTAGGCGATATTCTGGGTGCGACTGGCCATTTGTTTAAAACTAAAACAGGTGAGTTATCAGTAAAAGTGACGGACTTGCGTTTGCTGACAAAGTCGCTACGCCCGTTGCCAGAAAAATTTCACGGCCTGACTGACCAAGAGGTGAAATACAGACAAAGATATGTCGATTTGATTGTGAATGAAGAAACGCGCGCGACGTTTGTAGCGCGTAGCAAAGTGGTTGCGGCGATTCGCAGCTTTATGATTCAAAACGAATTTTTAGAAGTCGAAACGCCGATGTTGCACCCAATTCCTGGTGGCGCATCGGCCAAACCTTTTATGACGCATCACAACGCGCTCGACATGCAAATGTTCATGCGTATTGCGCCAGAGCTTTATTTAAAACGTTTAGTCGTAGGCGGTTTTGAGCGCGTATTCGAGATGAATCGCAACTTCCGCAACGAAGGTTTATCCGTTCGCCATAACCCCGAATTTACCATGATGGAATTTTACGCGGCTTACACTGACTATCACTGGTTGATGACGTTTACCGAAGATTGCATACGCGCTGCGGCCATTGCTGCGCGCGCTACAGCGGTATTGAGCTACGACGGCAAAGAGGTAGATTTAAGCAAACCATTTGAGCGTTTAACGGTGATTGGTGCGATACAAAAATATGCGCCGCAATATACGTTAGAACAGTTAAATGATGTTGATTTTTTACGAAAAGAACTCAAAAAAAATGGCCTGGAAGCCAATATCCATGCGGGTTCTGGCTCGATGCAATTAAGCTTATTTGAAGAGGTTGCAGAAGCAAAATTGTGGAATCCGACTTATATTATCGATTACCCAGTAGAGGTTTCGCCGCTGGCGCGTGCAAGTGACAAAAACCCAGACATCACCGAGCGCTTTGAATTATTTATCACAGGCCGCGAATTCGCCAACGGATTTAGCGAGCTGAACGATGCCGAAGACCAAGCCGCGCGCTTTAACGCGCAGATGAAAGCTAAAGAAGCGGGCGACCAAGAGGCGATGTATTATGATGCCGATTTTATTCGCGCGTTGGAATACGGTATGCCGCCGACGGGCGGCTGTGGCATTGGCATTGATAGGCTGGTGATGCTGATAACCGATTCGCCGAGCATTCGCGATGTGATTTTGTTCCCGCATATGCGGCCAGAAGCCTAAGTTTTAGCGTTCAAAAAGCCGTCTTTTTAGACGGCTTTTTTATTGTTGTATCTGTGCAACGGAGCACCAAAAAATAGTTCTTTGTCATCAAACTGTCACATAAATGTCTCAAAATTCGCCTGTTAAAAATTAGTTTTTTTAGAAACTTTGTAAAAGGATAATGATGAAAAATTTTAAATTACGTGCAATTGCAACTGCCTTAGCAGGTGCATATTTATTGGGTTTTGGTGCTAATGCTGTTGCTGATTCTACCGACGATATTTTAAATGCGCTAATCGCTAAAGGCGTGCTGACTGAAGAAGAAGGTCAGCTGCTGTTGAAGGGTCGTGAGTTAGAAAAAGACTCAAAAACCAAAAAACCTGAACTGCAATTTAAGGATGGTATGACCATCGCCACGCCTGATGGCAAACACAGCATTTCCTTAGGTGGCCGCATACATGCGGATTATCGTAATTTTGATCATGGTAATAATGAAGACAGAACGACAGGTAATACTGCAAACGAATCGGATACGTTTGATGTACGACGCGCACGTATTGAATTAAAAGGTAAATTTTACGAGTATTATGACTTTCAACTATCTGGTGACTTTGCAGGCCAAACCAATGGCAACACAGGCGCAACATTAGACCAAGCTTGGGTAAATATTGGCTATTACAAACCTATTCAGGTGAAAATTGGTCAATTTAAAGTGCCTTTGAGTATGGAGCGTAAAATGAGCTCTAACGCGCTTGACTTTATGGAGCGTAGTTTGCATGACACATTAGGTAGCTTTGAAGACCGTGGCGTTATGGTATGGGGTGTGCCAAAAGATGGCCTAACCTATGCACTTGCTGCTGTGAATGGTGAGGGTAACAAAAACCGCAATGATGCTGATAGCCGTGTGAGTGAACCAGAGTATCAATTGAACGGCACTATAAACTTTGCACAATTGATGGGAAATAAAGATGCGGTTTATCATGTGGGCTTGGGCTTTGCTGATACCGATATTTCTAAAAATAATAATGCGAGCGGTACAGGCATTGGTACCAGTTCTGCTGCCGATAACACGTTTGGATTTGCTGGAGGAAATACAGCTAGAACCGAAGGGCGTGGCGTAAACTTCTTCAAATTGCCAGGTTTAATAAGTGTGAATGGTGTAGATAATGATATAAATCGTAAGCGTTATGCGGTGGAAGGTGCAGTTGCATTAGGACCAGTTAAAGTAACAGCTGAATGGCTACGCAACAGCTTTAGTGGCGATTTAACAGCAACACGTGATTTTGATGTAGATGTAGATGCTTGGTATGCCTCAGCATTGTGGAATATTACAGGTGAAAAATTTGCCGATTTCTACAAAGAAGGTATTTTTACTGCGGTTAAACCAACAAACAACTTTGACTTTGGTAAAGGTGGCGGTTTGTGGCAAGTGGGCGTTAGGTATTCACACTTTGATGCAAGTGATTTTAATAATCCAATTTCTGCAAGTGCCGCAGGTGGCGGCACCGCAAACAATATTTCTAAAATTAGTACAGATTCAAATACATTCGAAGCGGATGGCATTACTTTAGGTTTGAATTTTGCGCCAACACCAAATACGCGTTTTATGATCAATTATATTGAAACAAGGTTCGATACACCCATACTAATTGAAGGCTCAAAAGAAGATAAAGAGAAAGCAATTACTTTCCGCTCGCAGTTTAATTTCTAATATGGATTTGAAGTAATTTTTAATCAATAAAAAAGCCCACAGATATGCGGGCTTTTTTTATTTTGCATTGAATTTATTGGGCCATATCACTAAAAATTTAACTCTGCCGTAGTTGAAAGTGCGTGGTTCGATCTGTCAAAGTTGCGCCCGTTCACGTATTGATTTAAGTAGCCCATTTCAATTTTCGCCTCTCTGTTTATTTTATAGGCGCCGCCTAAAAACAAACGATTTTGATCAAAACCAGAACGCGCGCCCCAATCGGTATTGTTAGTATTTATAAAATATTCATCAGAAATTACCCAAGATAAGTTAGGTACACTAGCAATTGGTCTGCTTAATTTAATCATTTGCCTTAAGCGATAACCAACATCATCACCATTATCTTGCCAACGTTGTTCAAATCGAGTCCTGCTTGAGATGGAAGTATCGGCAATTGAATCAAAATTATAAGAAAACTGTTGCCATAATCTGTCTTCGTTTATGTTGCTTTTGCCAGCTGGGTGGGTAGTAATATTACCGTAACCCAACCAAATGCTACTTTTTGGTGATAATTTATAAAATAGCGCGGGTCGAACAATCAGTTGATCAAAATCTTTACCTTCTTCCCGCCAGCGAGTTTGTAATTCAGCATACCAACCTAAATCTTCAATAGGCAAACTACCCCTAGCATTGATATTTAACCAAATTCTGTCATCTTCAATTGTTTCTGCGCTGGCTATTGACTGGGTAAAGACCGTTAACCCAGTCAATACGCTCAAAATAAAATTTTTCATGTGTTCTAATATATATAAAATTATTAAACGTAAATCCAAAAAACTGCTTTTTACTGGTTAGAATTTTTTACCGATACCAAAACCAAACACCCAAGGATCAATATCCAAAGAGTCAACTTTTCTCCAGCCTAAGCCTGGAATGTTTGCTTTAACGTCAGTATCAACAGTGACATATTTTACATCTGCATTGAGTAGCCAACCATCCTTCAAATTAATATCTAAACCAGCTTGTAACGCATAACCCCAACTATCATTTTCTATTTTAATTTTGTTGCCAGCTAATGCACCACGCGTAAATTTAACATTTTTATCCAACATGTGCGTGTAGTTAACACCAGCGCCAACGTAGGGGTCAAACATTTGATCTGGGTTAAAGTGCCATTGTAAAGTTAAAGTGGGTGGAAGCAGGTTAACGCTACCTAAATTTTGATTGCCAATAGTTGCTAAACTATCACCTTTAACGCGTACATCGTGTCTACTGCCTAGTGCAAGAATTAATTCTGCGGCAATATTTTTTGTAAAATAATAGGAAATATCAACTTCTGGCATAACATTTACATTAGGCTCTAAGTAAGCACCAGGGCTCATGACTTGACCTAAGCCTAAGTTGTTAACAGTTTTACCTAATTTACTGTCATCATTTGGCACTACAACAACTGCGCGCGCGCGTACCACCCAATCTCCTGCTTCAGCATAAACCATAGCAGGAGTGAGAAGCATCACCGTTAAAGTAGCCAACCCTAATTTCAACCGAGGTTTGGAAGAAGATTTCATTTTTTATTCCTTTAAAATTAATTAGTCTTTAAAATTTACCAACTTTAACAAGTCTGCAAACATAACAAAGCTTACTAAATAGTTTTTATTTAAGCTTATGATTGCAACTGGGTGCTGGTGTTTAATCACCCAGTTGCTGTTGTGCTTTTACTTGCCAGTGTATGGTAGTGAAGAGTGGTGAACAACAATACGCAGCTTGCCTGCATCATCCTTTACATAAGTCCATGTTTTATCAACCGTCGTTACTTTGCCATCTTTATTAGTAATCATTACATTACCCATGCTGGAAGCTGAGTCACCTTCGATAAATATACCTGCATTGTTAGATTCACATTTTGTCCAGCCTTTTAATGCAAAACCAGTGTCATTTGGAAAGGTGGGATCACCACCAACAAAATAGGCCAAAGCACCTGCGCGGGTAGTGCGAAATGTTTGTGGTGCAACGGTGAGTGTAGGTTTAAACAGTACTACACCCATTTGGTACCCATAAGCACTATCAATCACTTTTTCTGCCAAAGCCTTAGCAGCTGGTTGTCCATCTTTGGCATTGGTATTACTAATATCAACTAAGGCTTGGCACCAAGCCTTTTGTGCGCCTAACACTTCTGCTTCGGTAATAGCTTGATTGACTACGGTAGTGGCCGAAGCCGTCATTGATAGACCTGCCAATACCAGTGCTGAGAGTGAGATATGTAAATTTTTCATACTGTTATCCTTAAATTTTTTTGATAAATAATATTGAGCTAGGTAATTGTGTTTTGGATCGCTCGTTCTAAAACATTTAAAATTAACTTGTAACTACTATTTTTGTGTTTCTGCATTACTTTTGTTTATTTGAGTTACTTTTTACTCTTCAAACGTGGAAGATTATACGGTGAGCTTATATATTTAAACACTCGTTAAAAATTGAATAATAGTTCTATTTTTTAGATGTATTAATTAAAAAGATAAGTTATTTTAGGATGTTTAAATTTAGGTGCTTAATGGCTTAGCTCGTATAGGTAAAAGTATATTTAGCTTCAATTTTTCAATTATTTAGAGTCTGTTTGAGCCGAAAATTTTTGATGCGATTTAACTGATTAGACGTTTTTTGCTGTTGGGTATAATTAGTAGTAAATATCATCAGGTATAATTAATGATTGATAGTATTACGGGAATAAACCATGTACAAACACCCTGATATAAACCGCGATAAAATGAACCCGCAACAGGCACTTGATATTTTAATTGAAGGCAATTGCCGATTTGCCAACAATTTAATTGGCGCTAAAGATATGCAAAGCTTGGTAGAAAGCACTAAAAATAAACAGCATCCGTTTGCTTCATTTTTAAGTTGTAGCGATTCGCGTGCGCCAGTTGAATTATTATTTGATCAAGCTCTTGGTGATATTTTTAGTGTGCGTTTAGCAGGCAATATTGCATCAGATAAATGCATAGGTAGCCTTGAGTTTAGCAGTAAATATTTAGGTAGTAAGTTAATTGTAGTAATGGGTCATAGTAGCTGTGGTGCGGTAAAAGCAGCTTGCGATGACTTTAAAGATGGGCATATTGGCGAAATTGTTAATATGATTAAACCTGCTATTCGCCACGAAAAAACTGTGTTGGTAGACAGAAACTCAAAAAATGACGCATTTGTAGCAAAAATATGTGAGCACAACGTAAGCTATCAAATTGATCAAATCATTCGCACTAGCGATATTATTCAAGACATGGTGTCGGATAAGCAAATAGGTGTGGTTGGTGGTGTGTACGATTTAACAACTGGAAAGGTCGAGTTTTTACCAGAAACCTTTAAGTTTTAAATAAAAATTAGTTAATCAGTGTTAAATGTAACAACCTGAAGGATTTGATTGCCATGATAGATGTAGTGATTCTATTTTTTATCCTAGGTTTGGCCGCAGGGCTTTTACGATCCGAACTTAGGCTGCCCGCTGCTTTGTATGAAACATTATCGCTGGTTTTGTTGCTGGCGATTGGGCTTAAAGGGGGCGAGGGGCTAGCTAAACAAGCATTGGCGCCACTATTGCCGCAATTAGGAATAGTGATGCTGCTGGGCGTCGCACAGACGTTTATTGCTTTCTACATCCTTAGCTTTGTAGGTAAACTTGGACGTGCAGATGCCGCTGCCACTGCTGCACATTATGGTTCTGTCAGTGTTGCTACCTTCGCGGTAGCCTCAGGATGGTTAATCAGTCGTAATATTACGTTTGAACCACAATTAATTATATTTTTGACGGTGATGGAAGTGCCAGCAATTGTGATAGGTATCATCCTTGCACGTGGTTTAAGTAAGCAAACAGACTGGCGCACACTAATGCATGAAAGCTTTTTAGGCAAGGGCGTTACCTTGTTAATTGGCGGCATGGCTATAGGCTGGGTGGCAGGCCCTGATGGATTAGGGCCAATTAAAGGTCTTTTTTATGATTTATTTAAAGGCGCTTTAGCATTATTTTTACTAGAAATGGGCTTAATTGTGGCGTGGCAGGTGGGCGAGCTGGGTAAACGAGGCTTATTTATTATTGGCTTTGGCTTGGTAATGCCTTTATTTTCTGCTTTGCTAGGCGCGGTATGCGGTGTAGCCATGGGATTATCAATTGGGGGTATCACTTTACTGACTACCTTGGCAGCTAGTGCTTCTTACATTGCTGTACCAGCTACGATACGTTTGGCAATACCTGAGGCTAATCCTGCATTATCATTGGCGGCAGTGCTAGGAGTCACTTTCCCCTTTAATATTTTAGTGGGCATTCCACTATACTATTGGCTAGCAGTTGAATTGACTGGAGTAATGACATGACTTTAACGACAGAAAATAGAACACTGTTAACAGTTATTACTGAAAGTGCAATTGAGGAAACCTTGCTAAAAGATATAGAAAAGCTTGGTGCTAGAGGTTATACGGTTTCAGATGCGCGAGGTCGCGGTGCTCGTGGCGTTCGCGATGCGACATGGGGTGAAGTTTCAAATATCCGCCTCGAAGTTATTTGCCCACGCGTTTTGGCTGAAGCTATACTAAGCCATATTCAAAGTCATTATTACGCAAATTACGCAATGGTGGCTTTTCTGCAAGATGTGGAGATTCTACGGCCAGAAAAATTCTAGCTGATGAACGTATTCTAGCGGTGGCCTTCTTTGGCCATATTGATGCTGTATTTCGGGATTTCAATCACCAAATCTGTGTTGCCCACAATCGCTTGGCAACTTAGTCTTGATAAGGGCTCAAGCCCCCACGCTTTATCTAGCAAATCATCTTCTTTATCTTCTGATGGATTCAGCGTTTTAAAGCCTTCGCGAATAATCACGTGGCAGGTGGTGCAAGCGCAGGCTTGGTCGCAAGCATGGTCAATGTCGATTTCGTTGTCCAATAAAGCCTGGCAAATTGACTCGCCAGACTTGGCCTCAATCGCCGCGCCTTCTGGACAAAGTTCTACGTGCGGTAATACAATAATTTGTGGCATTCTAATTCTCTATAAATTTACGGCGTCAATATTTTTACCCGCCAGCGCACGGCTCACACTCGCATCCATGCGCTTGGAGGCGAAGTCTTCTGTTGCAGTATTTAAAGCTTCTGTAGCCTCACGAATATCTTCTGCAGAAGCGTCGCCAGCACCCGCATGGATATTGGCTTGCAGGGCATCTATTTTAGCTTTTATTTGTTGTTTTTCTTGGTTATTTAGCAAGTGCCCATCTTGTTCCAGCGCGGCTTTTATTGCCGCCAATAAGCTTTCCGCCTCTACTTTTGCTTCGGCCATTAAACGTGCATTTTTGTCACTTTCAGCCGCGCCGAAGCTACTTTGCAGCATATTCAAAATCTGTTCTTCACTTAAACCGTAACTGGGTTTTACCACAATATTCGCCTCAATATTGCTGACGGTTTCGCGCGCAGAAACGCTGAGCAAGCCGTCGGCATCTACGGTGAAAGTTACTCTAACTCTTGCCGCGCCAGCAACCATTGGCGGAATGCCACGCAATTCAAAGCGCGCCAGAGAGCGGCAATCAGAAACCAACTCGCGCTCGCCTTGTAGCACATGGATGCTCATTGCAGTTTGACCATCTTTAAAAGTAGTGAATTCTTGCGCGCGGGCAATAGGTAGTGTGGAATTGCGCGGAATAATTTTTTCCACTAAGCCGCCCATGGTTTCTAAACCGAGCGAGAGCGGAATCACATCCAGCAGCAGTAAGTCTTGATCGCTTTTGTTGCCTGCCAAAGTATTCGCCTGAATCGCCGCGCCCAGCGCCACGACTTTGTCTGGGTCTAAATTGGTCAGCGGTGTTTGCTTGAAAAAATTGGCCACGGCGAGGC
Source organism: Methylotenera sp. (assembly GCA_031381645.1). GTDB lineage: Bacteria > Pseudomonadota > Gammaproteobacteria > Burkholderiales > Methylophilaceae > Methylotenera_A. The sequence goes on along the minus strand of JANMYB010000033.1, from coordinate 16,952 downwards.
GAATTTGCGGCATACGCGTTGCGCCGCCCACCAGCACCACGCCCTTAATGTCGTCAATAGTTAGCCCAGCATCGCGCAACGCTTTTTTAGTAGGGCTAAGCGTTTTGGTGACCAAAGTTTGTGTGAGTTCGTTAAATTGTTTGGTGGCTAGTGTGACATTTATCACTTCACCTGTGCTCAACACACTAGTAATTTGTGCAGTTGCGTGATCAGTCAGCCACTCTTTGGCTTCGCGCGCTTTGGTGAGCAAAAGCCGCGTATCCTGCGCGTTGACTGGTTTGCATTTGCTTTGCTCGAGTATCCAGCAGAAAATGCGACGGTCAAAATCGTCGCCACCAAGTGCAGAATCTCCGTTAGTAGCAAGTACTTCAAACACGCCTTTTGCAAGCCTTAATATCGAAATATCAAACGTCCCACCGCCCAAATCGTAAATTACATAAGTACCTTCAACGCCAGTATCTAAGCCATATGCCACTGCGGCCGCGGTCGGCTCATTGAGCAAACGCAATACGTTTAAACCTGCTAAGCGCGCAGCGTCTTTGGTGGCTTGGCGCTGCGCATCGTCGAAATAAGCAGGCACGGTAATGACTACGCCAACCAGCTCGCCACCTAAGCTTTTTTCAGCGCGAGTTTTGAGTGCTTTTAAGATTTCAGAAGAAATCTCAACTGGGCTTTTAATTCCAGCGCGCGTTTCGATTTGCACCATCTCGCCGTTGTCGATGAAATGATAAGGTTGCTGCGAAACGTCTATGTCTTTCAAGCCACGCCCCATAAAGCGCTTGGCTGAAACGATGGTATTGGCTGGGTCTTGCGATTGCGCGGCTTGCGCGCTGTAACCTACATCTATTTTTCCATCTGGTAAATAGCGCACCACGGATGGCATTAGGGCATGCCCATCATCGTCAATCAGCACGCTTGCCAAGCCGCTACGCACGGTGGCAACCAATGAATTGGTTGTGCCTAAATCAATACCCACCGCCAGCTTGTGCTGGTGCGGAGCGGTAGATTGTCCAGGTTCGGAGATTTGTAAAAGTGCCATTTAGTCTTCTAATATTGCTAGTTTACGTGCAATTTCTTCACGCAATTTATCCATAAACTGTAATTTACGTAAAGTATCTGCCGCGGCTTGCCATGCTTGTTTTGTGTCTAACTCATCAGCTAATATTTGCTGTAATGTCGCAGTTTCGTGCTTAATATCTCTCAATAAGCGATGCATGCCACTTAAGTTGGTCGCACAGTCTTCAACCGCTTCGCGCCACTCCAATTGCTGCATTAAAAAATCCGCAGGCATGTTGGTATTGGTATCTGCTATCGCATTAATACCCTGTAACTCTAATAAATATTTGGCGCGGTTCGTTGGTTTTTTTAACGTCTGATATGCCGCATTGGCAAGTGTAGCGGTTTGCATAGAAACGAGCTTTTCAGCAGAAGTGGCTGTCACAAAACGGTCTGGATGGCTTTCCGATTGTATTTTTCGGTAATTATTTTCTAAAGCGGCTAAATCAATGTCGAATGCTGGCTTAAGCTCGAACAGCTCAAAGTAATTCAAGCTCACACTGTAAAACTTTCACCACAGCCGCACTCGTCCTTCACGTTGGGATTGTTGAATTTAAAGCCTTCATTCAAGCCTTCTTTGGTGAAGTCGAGTTCGGTGCCATCGATGTAGGCCAAGCTTTTTGGGTCAACAATCACCTTTACGCCATGGCTGTCAAATGCCATATCTTCGGGGTTCAAATCGTCCACAAACTCAAGCGTATAGGCCATTCCAGAGCAGCCTGTGGTCTTAACGCCCAAGCGCAAACCTATGCCTTTACCACGATTGGCAAGGAATTTTTCGACACGATTAGCCGCTGCTTCGGTTAAGCTAATTGCCATTAAGCTGCCACTTTCGCTGCTAATTGTTTGGCTTTAATGTCCGCCACCGCCGCTTTAATCGCGTCTTCCGCCAATACTGAGCAGTGAATTTTTACTGGTGGCAAAGCTAACTCTTCTGCAATGGCAGAATTTTTAATCGCGTAAGCTTCGTCCACTGTTTTGCCTTTAAGCCATTCAGTCACTAACGAGCTAGAGGCAATTGCTGAACCGCAGCCATAGGTTTTGAATTTAGCATCTTCAATAATGCCGCTATCGTTCACTTTAATCATCAGTTTCATCACATCACCGCAAGCGGGCGCGCCCACCATGCCGGTACCTACATTTGGATCGTTTTTATCGAGCGATCCGACATTTCTCGGGTTCTCATAGTGATCTAAAACTTTGTCTGAATATGCCATTTTAATACTCCTTTTCCTGGTTTAATAACCAGTAATTTAATGTGCTGCCCACTGTACTTTACTTATATCGATGCCGTCTTTGAACATGTCCCAAAGTGGCGATAACTCTCTTAATTTACTGACTTTATTTTTCAATAGCTCTATTGTGTAATCTACGTCCGCTTCGGTCGTAAAGCGCCCAATTGAGAAGCGAATTGAGCTGTGCGCAAGTTCATCGCTACGACCTAAAGCGCGTAGCACATAACTAGGCTCTAAGCTGGCAGAAGTACACGCCGAGCCGCTGGAAACCGCGATATCTTTTATCGCCATAATCAGTGATTCGCCTTCTACATAGTTAAAGCTGATGTTTAAATTATGTGGAATACGGTGTTCAAGGTCGCCATTCACATAAGTTTCTTCGATGTCTTGCAACCCAACAAGCAAGCGGTCTCTAAGCATGCGGATGCGCTCGTTTTCGGTCGCCATTTCCTCACGTGCAATGCGGAAAGCTTCCCCCATGCCGACAATCTGGTGCGTCGCCAACGTGCCGCTACGCATGCCCCGCTCGTGACCGCCACCGTGCATTTGCGCTTCAATACGGATGCGCGGTTTGCGCCGTACATACAATGCGCCGATGCCTTTTGGGCCGTAGGTTTTATGCGCGCTAAAGCTCATTAAATCGACTGGTAACTTTTCTAAGTCAATCAAGACCTTCCCAGTGGCTTGTGCAGCATCTACATGAAAAATAATATTGTTTTCGCGGCAGATTTTACCAATTGACTCGATGTCTTGAATCACACCAATTTCATTATTCACCAACATCACACTCGCCAGCACTGTATCAGGACGAATCGCCGCTTTGAACTTGGTTAAATCGACCAAACCATCAGGCTCTGGCTCGATAAATGTTGCCTCAAAACCTTGACGCTCCAACTCGCGGATTGGGTCAATCACCGCTTTGTGCTCAGTGGCGATGGTGATGATGTGTTTGCCTTTGGTGCTGGCGTAAAAGTTGGCCGCGCCTTTAATCGCTAGGTTATTCGATTCTGTCGCACCTGATGTCCACACGATTTCGCGTGGGTCAGCACCGACTAATTTTGCCACTTCTTCACGTGCATTTTCCACCGCTTTTTCAGCAGTCCAGCCAAATGGATGGCTGCGCGATGCAGGGTTGCCATAATGTTCCGTCAAGTACGGAATCATCTTGGCGGCCACGCGCGGGTCAACCGGCGTCGTTGCTGAGTAATCTAAATAAATGGGTTCTCTGTCTGACATTTTTGCTTTCTATGCAGCTATTGCAGTTAAATTTCGTAATCTGTTCAATTCTTTTTCGAGCGACGTTAAAAAATGGTGCACTTGCTCTATTGTGTTGCTCATGCCAAAGCTCACGCGCACGGCACCGCGCGCTAAATCTTCTTCCACGCCCATCGCCAATAACACGTGGCTGGGTTTGTCACTGTCGCTACTGCACGCCGAGCCGCTGGCTACAGCGAAACCTGCTTTATCTAACGCCGTTACCAGCGTCTCGCCATCAATATTCTTAAACGCGAAAAAACTAGTATTGGGAATGCGAAGCCCATTGTGCCCAAATATGGCTGCATTTAGTTTATTTAAGCCCATCTCTAAATATTTACGTAAGTGTTCGGTGTGCACGTCAAATGCAGTTAAGTTGCTTATTGCTAGCTCACATGCTGTACCAAAACCGATAATCGCCGCAACATTTTCGGTACCGCTACGCAAGCCTTTTTCTTGTCCGCCGCCGTGTAATAACGGTTGAATATCAATGCGCTTGTCTAGCACCAGCGCGCCTGCACCGAGTGGACCACCAATTTTATGGCTAGAAATCGTCATTGCGTGCACATTCAGCGCGAAAAAATCTACGGGTATTTTACCCAATGCCTGCACTGCATCGGTGTGCACGTAAGCTTTGTGTTCGTGCGCCATTTCAGCCACTTTGGCAACATCTTGAATCGCACCCGTTTCGTTATTCGCCAACATCACCGATACTAGATTGGTGGGGACGTCCAACAAGTTTTGCAACTGCGCCATATTGATGTTGCAGTTAGAGTCGACCTTAATGCTACGTGCCTTATAGCCACGTACTTGCATGGCAAGGGCAGGGCGAGATACGCATGGGTGCTCTACCGCGCTGGTTAAAATTTGTGCAGGCGCTAAATTGCTGCAAATACCTTGCACTGCGAAATTATTGGCTTCTGTGCCGCTGGCGCTAAATACAATTTGATTTGCATACGCGCCAACTGCGGCTGCCACTTGCTCACGCGCATGCTCTACCGCTGCACGCGCTGTTCGACCAAAGCTATGGCGACTGGTCGCGTTGCCATGTTGATTTGCCAGAAACGGCAGCATTGCCTCTAAAACCTCAGTCTTGAGGGCAGTGGTGCTGTTATGATCGAAATATACGTTCATAATTAAGCAGTTGCTTCCTCAACAGGAGTCGGTGTTGTACAAGTTCTGCGCGGCGTAAATACAATTTCACTGGCATTGCCTGCATCGTTTTGGCGTTTGTTTTCCACCATGTCGGCCAGCGTGACGCCCGATAAATAATCCAAAATTTTGTTGTTGAGCGAAGCCCATAAATCGTGCGTCATGCAACGCCCTTCGTCGTGACAATCTTCTTTGCCCCCACACTGCGTTGCGTCTATCAGCTCGTCCACCGCAGTGATAATGTGCGAAACAGATATTTCGCTATGCATTTTCGCCACGCGATAACCACCGCCTGGGCCGCGCACGCTGGTGACTAAGCCTTGGCGACGTAAACGCGAAAAAAGCTGTTCTAAATACGAAAGCGATATGGCTTGCCGCTGGCTAATACCAGCCAATGTGACAGGTTTTTCAGCTTCGTTTAAAGCTAAATCCAGCATCGCGGTGACGGCAAAACGGCCTTTGGTGGTGAGTCTCATAATGTGTGAATTCTATAATAACCGAGTAATTTAGTCAATTATTATCGACGTTGGTTCAATGGTTTGATTCAATAATTCAGATCAAACTTTTTTGGCTTTTTTGGATCCAAAAGCGATGGCAACTTCGTTATCATTTTGCGCCATTTGCGCCAGTTGTGTTTTAAGCGTTTGCAAATCTGCATCTTGCTTGGAAACATGTTCTAGCAAGCCTTGTAGCGCTTTCGCAAGCGGGTCGTCATCGTCACCACCGACTGCATAAGCGCTAAACTTGGCAATTTGTGCGGCGGCTTTGGCTTTTTCTTCCTCCAAAATACGCGCAGGGATTCCCACTGCAGTGGCGTTTTCTGGCACATCTTTAACAACGACTGCATTCGAGCCAATTTTTGCGTTTTTGCCAATCGTAATCGGCCCAAGCACCTTTGCGCCCGCGCCAATCACCACGCCTTGTTCAAGCGTAGGATGACGTTTGCCTTTGTTCCAGCTCGTTCCGCCAAGCGTGACGCCGTGATATAGCGTGCAATCGTCGCCAATTACTGCAGTTTCGCCAATCACCACGCCCATACCGTGGTCGATAAACACGCGGTGGCCAATGGTGGCGCCAGGGTGAATTTCTATGCCAGTCAAAAAGCGGCCAATATGTGAGAGCATGCGCCCAAGCCAATAGAGTCGAACCTTCCAGAGCCAATGACTAAAGCGATGCATAATGAGTGCATGTACACCTGGATAAGTGGTGAGAATCTCGAAATGTGTACGTGCCGCTGGATCACGGTCGAAAACAACAGAAATATCTTCTTTTAAATGGTCGAACATGAGTTTAATTTAAGCAAATATAAAGAGATATTATGCCACAAAAATTAATACCTGACTATTTTACTAGGGTTATTAATATTTTGTGTGTTTACGTGGCTCTTTGGTGAGAGTCAACACGCCACGTAGCAAATTTACTTCTTCTTTTTCTAGTCGCGCGCGCGAATATAAACGGCGCATGCGCTCGAACAGTTTTTTTGGCGCATTTGGGTTTAAATAACCGATGTGTAGCAGCGTTTCCTCAAGGTGCTTGTAGAAGCGTTCCAGCTCATCATTTGTGGCGAGCGCCTCGCCAGTAGCCACATCCAGTTTGCCTTGCAGAGCATCCATTCTTAATTCGTAGCACATAATTTGCACCGCCATCGCTAGATTCAGCGATGAATATTCAGGATTGGCAGGAATCATCGCCAGCAATTGGCAGCAATCTAGCTCGGCATTAGTTAGGCCGCTCATCTCAGTGCCAAATACAAATGCTACGGGCTGGCTAGCTGCGTAGGTATTGGCTTGCAGGGCGGCTTCTCGCGCATTTACCGTATCGTGCGATAAGTAACGTTTGCGCGCGCTCATGCCCACTGCAAATGCACAGCCAACCAGTGCTTCAGATAAAGTGTCGGTCACAATTGCGTAATCTAAAACGTCATCTGCACCCGCCGCCATTGCGGTGGCTTGCGCGTTAGGGTATTTATCGGGATTCACCAAATATAAGTGCTGAAAGCCCATGGTTTTCATGGCGCGCGCAGTGGAGCCGATGTTGCCAGGGTGGCTAGTTTGGCAGAGAACAATTCTTATATTATCGAAAATGGTTTGGGACAATTTGGGGAAGCGCCTATTAATGCTAAAATAGCATTTTAACAGCTCTTTAAGAATTATATTTATGCACCCAATGCTATCCATTGCAGTAAAAGCCGCGCGCGAAGCTGGCAGAATCATCAACAAAGCGTCGCAAGATGTAAACGCGCTCAGTGTAAAAAGCAAAACCTTTAACGATTTTGTCAGCGAGGTTGACCACGCAGCTGAGCAAGCGATTATAGATACGATTCGATACGTCTACCCTGATCATGGATTTTTAGGTGAGGAGAGCGGTGAAAGCAATGCGGAGTCTGAAAATATTTGGATTATCGACCCGCTGGATGGCACCACAAATTTCTTACATAACTTCCCGCAATACTGTGTCTCTATTGCCTTGCAGCAAAAGGGCGTACTTACCCAAGCGGTGATTTACGACCCAGTGCGTAACGATTTGTTTACCGCCACCAAAGGCCGTGGTGCGTTTTTAAACGATAAGCGTATTCGCGTAACGAGTAGAACTAAGTTGCAAGATAGCTTGATCGGCACAGGCTTCCCATTTCGCGATTTTACGCATTTGGATACCTACATGGCGATGTTGAAAGACATGATTAAAAAAACCACGGGCATTCGCCGCCCAGGATCAGCTGCGCTCGATTTAGCTTATGTGGCGGCGGGTTATACCGATGGTTTTTTTGAGATTAATTTATCTACTTGGGATATTGCTGCAGGCGGCCTCTTGGTGCAAGAGGCGGGCGGCATTGTCGGTGATTTTGAAGGCAATGAAAGTTGGCTGACAACGGGGAATATTGTCGCCGCCAACCCAAAAGTGTTCGCGCAAATGCTACAAGTATTGGCGCCGCACTTGACTGAGAAGCTAAAGACGCAAATTAAATCTTAGTACGCGCTCAGCATTTCTTCATTCAGTTGGTTATCTACCAAGGCCGCCAACTGAAATAATTTGTCATCGGCACTTAAATTTACGCTGTTAAAAAAATCAGCTTTGTAGTTTTGATCGTAAGCCAATCTTTCTAAGTCAAACGATCCGATTACTTTTCTGCACTCAACTAAAAACTGTGCGTAAATGTCAATGTTGCTATTGCTCATGTTAAATATCCTCGTCAATGGGTGGCTACTTGATAAGTGAGCATTTCTTATGCCAAAATTTTTTAAGCAGAGACTGTTTTTAACACATTGCTTTTATTGAATATTATTAATTTTAAAACTTTTAAAAAGCATTTAACTGATGAAAAATTAAATAAAGCGATGAGAAATTGAACACAGCTTTAAAATTGTTTATAGAATAAGCAGAATGTTTATAATTGAATCAATTAAATAGATAATCCATTTTAGTGTCAGACCAAACTCCCATAAGTAGTCACACGCCTAGCCATACACCTATGATGCGTCAGTATTTGGCGCTCAAAGCGCAGCATCCAGATATGCTGTTATTTTATCGTATGGGTGATTTTTACGAACTGTTTTTTGAAGATGCCGAGAAAGCATCCAAGTTGCTTGGTATCACACTTACACGTCGCGGCGCTAGCAATGGCGAGCCGATTAAGATGGCTGGAGTGCCGTATCACGCGGCCGAGCAGTATTTAGCTAAGCTCACAAAAATGGGCGAAGCCGCCGCGATTTGTGAGCAAATTGGCGACCCAGCGACAAGCAAAGGTCCGGTTGAACGCGCGGTTACGCGCATACTCACACCTGGTACGCTCACCGATTCTGCGCTGCTGGATGAATCGCGTGACAACCAACTGCTCAGCGTGTTTTCGGCCGATGGTGTAGTAGGATTAGCTCGCATCAATTTGGCCTCAGGCACATTTATTTTAAGCGAAATCGCGACTGGTCAATTGTCACAAGAGTTAGAACGAATTTCGCCCACCGAGACTATCTGTGCAGACGATTTTAAACACAGCGCGCTGGAAAATTTTACCTGCGCGAAAAAGCGTTTAAGTGCTTGGCAGTTCGATGCCGACAGCGCGCAAAAAACCTTAACCGCGCAATTTAATACCATCGATTTGTCAGGGTTTGGCGCACAACATTTAACGGCAGCATTATGCGCGGCTGGCGCTTTGCTGGACTATGTGAAACACACGCAACGCGCTGCGCTGCCACATATTACCGAGTTGAGCGTCGAACAAACGTCACAATATATTCAGCTGGATGCCGCGACGCGACGCAACTTGGAGATTGACGTGACGTTGCGCGGCGAGGCAGCGCCGACGCTGTACTCGTTGTTAAATACCACGCAAACTGCCATGGGCGCGCGACTATTGCGCTTCTGGCTACATCACCCGTTGCGTGACCAAAATTTAGTTTCGAAGCGTCACCAAGCCGTTGCGGAGATTATAAATTCTACCCTGCAAGCCAATATCCATGGGGTCTGCAGGCATGTTGCTGATATAGAGCGTATTACCACGCGTATTGCCTTAAAAACCGCCAGACCACGCGACTTGTCTGGTTTGCGCGACAGTTTAGCGCAGTTACCAATGCTGCAAAATGCTTTAAAAAATGCACAAACAAGTTTGTTGCAAACGTTGGCGGAACATCTCAATCCGCCGAGCGAGGCGCTTAAAATATTGCAGGCCATCAAGCTAGACCCTTCGTCAGTGCTTCGTGAAGGCGGTGTGATTGCCGACGGTTTTGATGCGGAATTAGACGAATTACGCGCTTTACAAACTAACCACGGTGATTTTTTATTGCAGTTTGAAGCGGCAGAAAAAGCGCGTACTGGTCTGCAAAATCTGAAAGTGGAATACAACAGCGTGCATGGTTTTTACATTGAGATCAGCCGAGCGCAGGCTGAAAACGCACCTGCAGAATATCGCCGCCGCCAGACGCTTAAAAATGCCGAGCGTTTTATTACGCCAGAACTCAAGGCGTTTGAAGATAAAGTGTTGAGCGCGAACGAGCGTGCGTTGGCGCGTGAAAAAATACTTTATGTACAAATTTTGTTTGATTTAGAACCGTTTATTACTGCCTTGCAGACCAATAGTGCTGCGGTTGCCAGCCTAGATGTTTTATGTTGTTTTGCCGAACGTGCAGCGGTTTTAAATTATACACAGCCGCAGTTTACAAGCGAGCCAGGCTTGCAAATCGAAGCAGGACGCCATCCTGTGGTCGAAAGTATTACACAGCCGTTCGTGGCGAACGATGTTGTGTTAAACCCATATCGTCAATTACTGCTTATTACAGGCCCGAATATGGGTGGTAAATCAACCTTTATGCGGCAAATCGCACTGATAGTGCTTTTGGCACATTGTGGCGCCTTTGTGCCAGCAAATGTCGTTAAAATCGGCGAAATTGACCGTATTTTTACAAGAATTGGTGCTTCAGATGACTTGGCTGGCGGGCGCTCTACGTTTATGGTCGAGATGACGGAAACTGCGAATATTTTGCACAACGCTACCGATAAAAGTTTAGTATTGCTGGATGAAATTGGCCGCGGCACTTCAACTTTTGATGGGTTAAGTTTGGCTTGGGCAGTGGCGAAACAGTTACTAGAAAAAAATCAATCTTATACACTATTCGCTACGCATTATTTTGAGCTTACACGCATTGTAGATGACTTCAAACACGCCGCCAATGTTCACTTGGATGCGGTTGAACACGATGGTAAAAATGGCAAGGGCATTGTGTTTTTGCACAAAGTGGAAGCGGGCGCGGCTCACATGAGTTACGGCATACAAGTGGCACAATTAGCGGGAATCCCCAAAAGTGTGGTGGCTGCCGCTAAGCGAAAACTTACGCAATTAGAAAATAGCCAATTAGCTAAAAACGCTAATCAGCCCGATATGTTTGTGGTGGATATTGAACCTGTAGAAGCGCCGCAACACCCAATATTGGCGGAGCTGGAGACGATTCAGCCCGATGATTTAACGCCTAAGCAGGCGCTGGAGTTGTTGTATAAATTGAAAGAAAAAATCTAGCAGCCTGCTGATTTCATTACATTTTCTAGCTCTGTTTGTTGCTCTTTTAAATCTTTCATAAAGGCCGCATCGCCACCTTTGCGTTTCTGGCTGGCGATATTTGCTAGCCCTGCTTTAAGTGCGCTACACATACCTTGCGAATCTTCTTGCGCTACTTCTTTTGGTTCTGCTGGTTTTTGCGGAGCTGGCTCAGCAGGTGGCGTAGGCATTGCTACTGGCGCGGGTGATGGGGGCTCTGGGGCTGGTGGTGGAGCAACTGGCGGCTCAACCTGCGGAGGTGTTGGCTGCTCTGGAGGTGAGGGAGCAGGTGCAGGTTGGGTTGGCTCTAGCACAGGTTTAGGATCAGCCGTTGACCTAATTTGGGACTGCGCAGGCTTCGCAGGCGCAATTTTGTTGGTAGCGATGGTGGTGGCGGTAGCTTGCGGGCTAGCCTTATTTTTCACATTAGAACTTGCAGGCGCAGCGCTAAAGCCTAGCAAGCGCTTGGCTTGCGACATCCATTTACTAGTCAGACTTTGCTTTTGTTGATTTTGAATGCATTCGCGCTCAACGGCATTTTTTATTTGAAACGCGCTACCAGTGCGCTTATAAACATCCGTCACCAGTGCCGCCGTATAGCTATCGGCTGCATTGGCTTTTAGCGCATCTTCACTCAGGCCAGTATCGCGCATATTTGCGATACTTTTGGCTGATTCGCCACGCAGCTTGCAATCGGTATTGGCCGATGCTGCAATTTGTGCTTTTTGGGTGGTTTTGCTGATAGTGGTGGCTGCGTTTTTACGCTCAGGCTTTTCATTCATGGGCTTGCTGGCAGCGTTTTTACATGGCGTATCTTGGTAGCTAGTACCGCAACGATAAACGTCATTGGCAACCGCGGGTTGAACGCAGACTAAAATTACACACACAATCAAACTCGCAAAGACTTTTAACATTAACACCTCTTTAAAGGTAAAGTTAAGCTGCTTTAGTGGTGATGCCCGCCTGCGCCGTGCACATGCTGGTGCGAAACTTCTTCTTTGTTGGCGGCGCGCACTGCAGTCACGGTGGCTTTAAAAATCACGCGCTCGCCCGCCCATGGATGGTTACCGTCTACGACAACTTTGCCATCAGCGATTTCGGTCACAGTGTATAAAATCACTTCGCCCGATGTTTCATCTTCACCTTCAAACTGCATGCCAATTTTTAAATCAGCCGCTGGAAAAGCGTTTGCAGGCTCGATTTGCACCAACTCTTCGTCCATCTCACCAAACGCATCTGCAGGTAGCAAATCTACCGTCACCACATCACCCACGCTCTTTCCGTGCATCGCTTCTTCCACTTTTGGGAAGATATTATCGTAACCGCCGTGTAAATATGACACAGGTTCGGCACTAGATTCCAGCACCTCGCCGTCACTATTTTTAAGTTCGTAAGTCATTGTTACAACAGTGTTCATTGCGATTTGCATGGGGTCAGTCCTAAGCTGGTTTTATATTAGTTGATGCTATAAGTTTAATCTATTTTTGCAAATTGGTTAAATGTTGCGCAAATTTATTATATAGCCTTTAAGTATTTGATTCTTTTGTAATAAAGCTAATTATCGCCCGCGCCCGCCGCTTCTATGCGTACTATTGGGGTTGGCGTTCGGTCTACCAGTATTGCTTTGGTTAGCGTTTCTGTTATTGGGGTTACGATTATTTGGATTTCGCGGCTGAGGTTTAGGCGCAAATAAAGGCGTTTGTGGCATCGCTTGATGGCGCGCAGCTTCAGATAATAGTTTGCCTGAGCTATTATTTTGCGCAGGTTTTTGCTGTTGACCTTGATTACGATTGGCGTTTTGACCATTTGGATTTTGGCCATTGTTTTGACCTTGCCTAGAACCATTATTGGCCCGTTGCTGCTGTCCTTGCCCATGCCCGCGTGGCGGTCTGCCATGATTTTGCGTCGAGCGTGGCGCTTCAGGTTCAGGCTTGTCAGATGGCGTAAAACCTTCCACCTGCACTTTTGGTATTTCACGCTTAATCAGCTTTTCAATATCTTTTAAAAATTTTAATTCTTCACGGTCAACCAGTGAAACCGCCGCGCCGCTGCTACCTGCGCGACCAGTACGGCCGATTCTATGTACATAATCTTCTGGCACGTTGGGTAATTCAAAATTCACCACTTGTGGCAATTGGTCAATATCTAAGCCACGTGCGGCAATGTCTGTTGCCACCAGCACACGCATGCTGCCATCTTTAAACTGTGCCAGCGCTTTGGTACGCGCACCTTGGCTTTTGTTGCCGTGAATCGCCGCTGCTTCAATACCGTCTTTGATTAACTTCTCAGCAAGCCTATTCGCGCCGTGTTTGGTGCGGGTGAATATCAATACTTGTTGCCAATCGTTATGTTTAATCAGGTAGCTCATTAGCTCGCGTTTATGGCTTTGTGCCACCATGTGCACGGTTTGTTCAACCAGTTCGCTGGCGGTATTACGGCGCGCGACTTCAACAAAGCCAGGGTTATGCAATAAACCATCGGCAAGGGTTTTAATTTCATCAGAAAAAGTGGCAGAGAACAATAAGTTTTGGCGTTGCTTGGGCAGCATAGCGAGTATTTTTTTAATATCGCGGATAAAGCCCATGTCTAACATTCTATCGGCTTCATCCAGTACTAAAATCTCAACGCCGCTCAGGTCAACATTCTTTTGGTTGGCATGGTCTAGCAAACGACCAGGGGTGGCGACTAAAATATCCAGCGGTTTTTTTAAGCGCGCAATTTGTGGGTTGGCATTTACGCCACCAAAAATCACCGTGCTGGTAAGCGGCAAATATTTGCCATAGGTTTTGACAGATTCTTCAATTTGCGCGGCCAGTTCACGCGTTGGCGTAAGCATCAAGCAGCGCGGGCGACTTTTTAAAGCATCAGCGTTGCGTGCTTTTTGGCTAAGAATATGCAAAATCGGCAAGGTAAAACCAGCGGTTTTGCCAGTGCCAGTTTGCGCGCCTGCCAGCAAATCGCCACCGCTTAATACTTGCGGAATGGCTTTGGCCTGAATTGGGGTTGGTGTGGTGTAACCCGCGTCGCTAATGGCGCGCAGTATGGGTTCGCTTAAACCTAATTCATTAAAATTAGATGTGTTTGTTGTTTCAATAGACAATGTAAGACTCCTGCGACGGCCAAATACTTATGAAGTATACCAATCGAGGCTGACGAATAATTAGGTTAAAAACCTGATAAGAAAGTGACCGCTACGCTGATTGGTTTGCGTAGGGAACGCGCATTATACGGGGAATTGCAATTAAAGCGAGCTTTGTGTTTTTTGTAGGGGTGCAGATTTTTACAGGCTAATCTTACTTAATCGGAATTAAACGCGTCTAAAATGATTTGTGGGTAGGCTGAATTCGCACTCCTTGCGCGGTACCTCCAAGTAACAAAATGAAGGAAGTTTACCAAGACAAAAACATCTCTAGGCCTAACCTTCGTCACATCGCCCTGCCTCTCAAACATTGCAACCACCTTGTCCTCAGTAATGAGCTTACTTAGCCTCTCGGATGGCAGTGATTCGAGAACACAGATAATGCCAAGGCCCGGACTCTTGGAAATATCTCTAGTCGGTGCTGTCTGATCGTAATCAGCTACTATCTTTTTTGATTCAACATCAGCCAAGAAGCTCTCCAGACTAGCCTCTACACCACTGTAGTTACTTCTCTTGACCTCGATTACACCAAAGGCACTGCTCTTCGGGACAAGACCAAACCCTTCGATTTCGAAAATGGCGGGCACTGGAAATGGTGCCCAAATGATGAGATAAATTTGCCGAAGTGGATTAGGGATTGGATGGTCTATAACTGCCCCAGTTGAGACATGCATTGGTTGAACGATGCGATGTACTAGACTTCGGATGGAAGCTTCTGTGTACTTTCCCAGCAGATCGGTATTTGATGTGACACCTTTTATTTGCAGTATTGGAGTCAACTCGTTGACAAGCTGATCAGCAATGGTGCTGAGATAATCGTGAAGATCCATTACTTGTCTTGACCTAACGTAAAATATACTTCGGTGAAGGAGTGATTAATCATTAAGTTAAATATTAACATAATTAATGCGGATGATTTTTGCGCCAAACCCAAGGCGGCGTTTGTTGTTCAGCCTGCCAAAGCCCAAGTTTATTTTTATGCGCTTCGTCTTCTAGCAAGGCCAGCATGTAATCCATCGAGTATTTGCGGTTAAACCACGCGTGGCCGTTTTTAACCATAAATTCGCTGGCGTCCAGTTTGTTGCAATGTAATTTACCTAAGTTGCGATGATATTTATCGATGCCAGAAATATAAACGTTAACGCTGGCGTTTTTGCAAAATTGCATCAGCGCACGGCGCGATTTTTTGCCGTATTCTTGGTTGCGTTCTGGTGCGTCGATATCAGTTAAGCGCAGTTTGTATTCGTAGCTACCGTCTTTGATTTTAACCGTATCACCATCGTAAAAATAAGTGATATCTAGTGCAAAAACAGGTGGGCTGCAGGCCAATATCCATGCGGCTGCTAGGGCAGTTATTATTTGTTTAAAAAATGGATTCCGTGGTTCGCTTCGCTCCCGTCGGAATGACGGTGGAGGGTATTTAGCCATTGTAATTTGCAGGCTCTAGCACCGTCGGTATTGGCTCGGCATCCATATTTGGATGATCTTTGCTGTAATGCAGGCCGCGACTTTCTTTACGTGAAATGGCGCTTTCTACAATGAGTTCAGCCACTTGCAGCAAGTTACGCAGCTCGATTAAATCGTTACTGATTTTAAAATGTTGATAAAATTCCTGCACTTCATCGCGCAGCATGTGGATGCGATGCAGCGCGCGGCTTAAGCGTTTATCGGTGCGCACAATGCCGACGTAGTTCCACATAAAGCGGCGCAATTCATCCCAAGTGTGGGTGATGAGTACTTCTTCATCGGCATCGGTGACGCGGCTTTCATCCCATTTTGGCAGGCTAGGAAGCGCATGAATATTGGCTTGCAGGATGTCTGCTGCAGCCGCGCGACCAAACACCAAACATTCCAGCAATGAATTACTGGCTAGGCGATTGGCGCCATGCAGGCCAGTGCATGCAGTTTCGCCAATGGCATACAGGTTTTTAATATCGGTGAGGCCATGTGCGTCCACCATTACGCCGCCGCAACTGTAATGCGCGGCCGGCACCACCGGGATTGGTTGTTTGCTAATATCAATACCGAGTTCCAGACAGCGCGCGTAAATATTGGGGAAATGTTCTTGGATGAACGCGAGTGGTTCGTGTGTAATATCCAGATAAACGCAATCTAGGCCGCGTTTTTTCATCTCAAAGTCAATGGCACGTGCCACGACATCGCGCGGTGCCAGTTCTTCGCGGCTGTCGTGCTCGGGCATAAAGCGCGTACCATCTGGCAGGCGTAGCAAACCGCCTTCGCCACGCACCGCCTCGCTAATTAAAAATGATTTGGCATGCGGGTGGAATAAACAGGTAGGATGAAATTGAATAAACTCCATATTCGCCACGCGGCAACCTGCGCGCCACGCCATGGCAATGCCGTCACCAGTGCTGACATCGGGGTTAGTGGTGTATAAATACACTTTGCCCGCACCGCCAGTCGCCAGCACGGTTTGCTGCGCAGCAATGGTGATTACTTTACCCGATTTGTTATCCAGCACGTAAGCGCCTAGGCAGTGATTTTCAAGCGAGTTTTTGTTTACTTTTTTTGAAGTAATTAAATCCACTGCGATGTGATTTTCTAGGATGGTAATGTTGGCATGTTCGCGAATCTTTTGCGCCAAAGTTTTTTGCACGGCGTTGCCAGTGGCATCGGCCACGTGCACGATGCGGCGCTGGCTGTGGCCGCCTTCTCGCGTCAAATGAAACCCGCTGTTATCGGCCTCGCGCGTAAATTCCACGCCTTGGTCAACTAGCCACTCTACTGCCTCACGTGCATTGGTGGCAACTAAGCGCGTAATTTCGGCATCGCACAAGCCTGCGCCTGCAATCAAGGTGTCTTTAATATGTTCCTCAATAGAATCTTCATCGTTTACTTCACTATTTAATACTGCGGCAATGCCGCCCTGCGCCCAGCTACTGGCGCTGTCAGACACTTCGCGTTTACTGACGATACACACGCTTTTAGAATCGGCCACTTGCAGCGCCATAGTAAGGCCTGCGAGGCCGCTGCCGATGATTAGAACGTCGAATTGCTGTGTCATAATTGCTTCATATAGAATGAACTTATAAGAGTTTAGCTGTGTCTTTATCCTTAAGCTAGCGATAAAACT
>JANMYB010000102.1:0-21990 GCA_031381645.1 Methylotenera sp. | reverse complement strand
CAGCATTTTAACATATTCGAATTGACCAAATGCCTCGTTTGCGCTATATTTCTGCCTCTTCGGCGTGTAGCGTAGTCTGGTAGCGCGCCTGCTTTGGGAGCAGGATGTCGGGAGTTCGAATCTCTCCACGCCGACCAGTTTTTTGGTTTATTCGACAGACTTTTTAGTTTTAAACGTGTAACTCATCTGCCCGTAGCTCAACCGGATAGAGCACCAGCCTTCTAAGCTGGGGGTTACAGGTTCGATTCCTGTCGGGCAGACCAAGTCTTTAGTTTCAATGGTGGTTGTAGCTCAGTTGGTAGAGTCCAGGATTGTGATTCCTGTTGTCGTGGGTTCGAGCCCCATCAGCCACCCCATTTTCTTTTCTGCTTGCCTTGATAGCCCGCCTTATAACGGTTATAGTATCCTTAAAATAAATAAGAATAACCGCAGTAAATTATAAGGATAATGCAATGGCTGAGCTTCGTCCGGTGCTTATCATCATTGATGATGACCCGCTCATTACCGATACTTTGCACTTTGTGCTAAGCAAACACTTTGAGGTGTGCGTGGCCGATTCGCGCGCGCAGGCCAAAAGTTTACTTAGGCAGCTAGATGAGCCGCCCTCGCTGGCACTGGTCGACTTGGGCTTGCCGCCTATGCAACATAAGCCTGACGAGGGCTTTAAGATGATAGGTGAATTACTCGCGCATTCGCCCAGCATGAAAATTCACGTACTTTCTGGACAGAGTGATGATGTGAATGTGAAACATGCACTGGCTTTAGGCGCACTCGACTTTATTCCCAAGCCTTGCGATGTTGAACGTTTAAAAGAGCTTTTACTTAACTCGTTAAAAGTTCAAAGTGTTGAATTAAGTGAGTTAGCAGATACAAAACAAGCGGAAGACAAAAATGGTGGCATGATAGGCGAAAGCTTACCGATGCAAACTTTAATTACGCAAATTCGGCAATTTGCCGACTCGCCTTTCCCCGTGCTGATTGAAGGCGAATCTGGCAGCGGTAAAGAGCGTGTAGCCAGCAATTTTCACCGTTTTAGCAAACGCACCAAACAACCCTATTTATCTATTAACTGTGCGGCTATTTCGCCGATGCTGGCTGAGTCTATTTTATTCGGCCATGCTAAAGGCGCATTTACTGGCGCTAACACTGCCAATGCAGGGTATTTTGAAGATGTAAACGAAGGCACGCTTTTCTTGGATGAAATTGGCGAATTGCCATTGGAAATGCAGGCTAAATTATTGCGTGTGCTAGAAAATGGTGAATATACGCGTGTGGGCGAAACACAAGTGCGCAAGAGCAAAGCGCGCGTGGTGGCGGCGACCAACCGAGATTTGCGTGCGGAAGTGCGTGCAGGTAATTTTAGGTCAGATTTATATCATCGCTTAGGCGTTTTTGCGGTCAAGGTGCCGCCGCTGCGTGATTTGGCGGAAGATAGTCTGATTTTACTAGAGCATTTTAATACGTTTTATGCGCGCGAGACTGACCAGAAAGTTTTTAAATTAGATGAAAAAGCTAAAGCTCGATGGTTGAGTTACCACTTTCCGGGCAATGTGCGCGAGCTACGCAACATTATTATCCGCTTGATTGCGAAATATGCAGGACAAACTGTTAACGAAGTACAGCTTTCAGCTGAGCTCGATTTATCGCGTCAAAATGAGGTGGATGGTGGCGCGTCAGGGATGAGCAATACAGGCGATTTGTCGGGCTACGCCATGCAGCATTTGCAGAATGAGGCGAATGTGAGTTTGGATCAAGTGTTGAAATCGTGGGAAAAAGCTTATGTGGATGCCGCCATGCGTATTACTCACGGTAATTTAAGTCAAGCCGCGAAGATGCTGGGTGTTAACCGCACTACACTTTATTCGCGCATTCAATTGCAGGAAGAGAATTAGTTAAACTTCATGTATTACGCGCACTTTGGCTTAAAAGATCCGCCATTTAAAATCACCCCAAATACCGAAGTTTTTTATACTGGCGGCAATCGTGGCGCGGTGCTGGATGCCTTAATCTACGCCATCTCTAACGGTGAGGGCATTGTTAAAGTGGTGGGCGAAGTGGGCAGCGGTAAAACCATGCTGTGCCGCATGTTGCAAACCATGCTGCCCGAAAAAATCGAGAGCATTTATTTAGCCAACCCCAGCGTTGCACCAGAAGATGTTTTGCACGCCATTGCCTTTGAATTACAACTTAAATTACCCAAAAATGCAGATCGTTTAAAAGTGATGCAAGTGTTGCAAACCCACCTATTGGCGAGGCATGCAGCGGGCAAGCAAGTAGTGATATTTGTGGAGGAAGCGCAAGGCATGCCATTGGCGACCTTGGAGGAAATCCGCTTACTTTCTAACTTAGAAACTAAGCACGATAAGTTGCTACAAATTGTGCTGTTTGGGCAGCCAGAGCTAGATGAAAATCTTAATCAAACCAATATCCGCCAGCTTCGCGAGCGTATTACACATAGTTTTAATCTGGCGCCTTTGCAAACTAAAGAAATCGGCGAATATCTTATTTTTAGGCTACGCGCGGCAGGTTATTTTGGCCCGCATTTATTTACAAACGCCGCTATTTCTAAAATCGCCGCGTCGGCAGAAGGCCTAGTGCGGCGTGTGAATATTTTGGCGGATAAATCGTTGCTGGCAGCGTTTGCAGATAACGATTACCAAGTCACCCCAAAACATGTGCAAGCCGCCATTAGTGATAGCGAATTTGGTGTAGAAGCAGAAAAAAAACAAGCAAAAAAATCACAAATGTTCATGTGGGCAGGTTTACTGGCGTTGGGCTTGGCGCTTGGCTATGCAGCAAGTTTGTGGTCGCAAAAACAAGCAACGCCCAAAGAAAATAAACCTGAAATTGCGGCCGAAAAAGTTTTGCCTAAAATGGTTAAAGTGGATAAAAGTACAATTACTGCGGCGCCAATTACACCTATGCCAGACAGCCTGCAGCCCAATAAAGGCGAGCCTTCTGGAGCATCTAATACGCAAGGTGATATTTTAACGCGCCGTTTAAATGCAACAACAGCTTGGCTGGAAAGCCAAGCACCCACTACAGTGAGTATTCAATTGATGGGAGCGAGCAGCGAACCTCAACTAAAATATGACCTTGAAGTGCTAAGTCAGCAAATCGAGTTGGATAATATTTATGTATACAGAACCAAAGTGAATAATTTGCCATTTTTAACCGTTTTGTATGGAGGTTTCCCCAGTCGCTTAGAGGCAATTCAAGCTTTACGCAAGTTACCTATCGAAATTCAAAAAAATCGCCCGCAATTGCGCACCATTGCTGGTGTGTTGCAAGAAACCAAATAAAACTTATGCAAATTTATAGAAAAGCTTAGTTTTAAGTAAATTTATAAAAGTTTCAATTAGTTAGTATTGCAATTTAATCTAGATTATGCGATAACTGTCGAAGTATAAAAATCTTTGGGAGTGAGCACGCCGTGCTTAACAACAATATTAAAAGTTCTTTGGCCAAATTTAGCGCAATTGCCGTTATCGCTTTGATGCCCGCAGCTTGTGCGCATCAGTCGAAAGTAAAGCCTTCCACTGGTCATATTGATGGCAAAACAGCAAGCCCGCAAGCCAATCAGAATGCGGCTCCCAGCGCACCTATTCCTAAGCTGGTGCGAAGTGCACCACAATTACCACCGCCAAAAGCCACCACCAAAGCGCAAACTTATAGCGTGGTGGTGAACGAAGTGCCAGTGAAAGAAATTTTGTTTGCACTAGCGCGCGAAAGTAAGCTGAATATTGACATCCACCCCAGCATACAAGGCCGCGCCACATTAAACGCGGTTGATCAAACCCTACCAGCCATTTTGGAACGCCTAGCAAAGCAAGTCGATTTGACGTACAAAATGGATGGCAATGTACTCTACATTGCGCCAGATTCGCCCGTGTTACGCACTTACAAAGTGGATTATGTGAATATCAATCGTGACACAAAGGGTTTTATTGGTGCTGACGGCCAAATATCCAGCGCATCACAAAGTTCTGGTGCTGGCGGAACGGTTAGTAGCAGTGCAGGCAACGGTGCAAATAATAGCTCGCGTACTTCAGTGGATAGTACTTCCAAAAATCATCTGTGGGAGTCGTTGATTATAAACATTAAAGAGCTATTGGCGGAGACTGATAAAGAAGTGATTGTTTCGCGCATCGGCACTGCGGGTCAGTCAAATAGTCAAGCTGATGCAAAAACCACCAATGCCAATGGCACGACAATCACCATCAACACGCAGTCTGAAGCCGCAAAAGCGGAAGCAGAAGATCGTGAGCGGGCAAAGTCAGAATATAAAACTTTATTTGCAGCCAATGTCATTGCCAATGCGGAAACTGGTGTGATTAGTGTGCGTGCAACTAATAGGCAACATGAAAAAGTACAAGAATTTATCGACAAGGTAATGGGAAGTGCTAAAAAACAAGTATTGATTGAGGCGACTATTGTCGAAGTGACTTTAAGTGATGGTTATAAGGCAGGTATAGACTGGAGTCGTTTAGGTAAATTGGGTGGTACAGGTTTTGTGTTTTAACAAGTGCTGGGGCCTCAGGTGGGTACTCTCATAAGCGCGGCCAATATCGACCGTGCCTCCGATAGCCCAGGGATTATTGCAGGCTACACTAATGGAAAACATGGAATATTAAGCTCTGTTCAATTGTTAGAGCAGTTTGGAAACACCAAGGTTTTGTCTAGCCCGAAATTGATGGTATTGAATAATCAAACGGCAGTGCTCAAGGTGGTTGATAACTTAGTTTATTTCACTGTGCAATCTCAGATATCTCAGTCAGCTAGTGGTGTTGCTGGTACAAACCTTCAATCGGTAACTACTACGCCAAATACAGTACCAGTGGGTGTTGTGATGAGTGTTACACCGCAGATTAACGATACGGGTAATGTTAATATAAATGTAAGACCCACAATCACAAGTCTGATTAGATATGTGCAAGACCCTAACCCAGATATTCCAGGTAATGACGGAATTCCTGAAATACGAACTCGTGAAATGGAGTCTTTACTTCAAGTTGGTAGCGGTAATATCGCAGTGCTGGGTGGCTTGATGCAAGATGAAATTAAGAATAATACAGACTCAGTTCCTGGTTTGAGTAAAGTGCCAGGCGTCGGCAAGGTTTTTCAAGGTAAAAACGATTCAAACATAAAAACAGAGTTAGTGATTTTCTTGCGCCCAACAGTTATTCCCAATGCCAGCTTAGAAAGTGATGAGCTGCAAAGCTATAAACAATATCTTCCTGCACAACAATTACAAAACGTGCTTGAAGACGCGAATTGATTCGTGAGCTTACCGACTAATGAGTCTTTTAATTAAAGCGCTAGATAAAGCCGAGAATGACAAGGTTGAGCACGCTAGTACCAAGCAAAAGCAAGCTGAAAAAGGCAAGGCTAAAGATTCTGGTTCAGATTTAGAGCTGTCGCTTAGCCCTGCTGACAGTGTGCTTGCAGAGCCTGCGCCACTTGCAAAGGCGAGCGATGCTACCCAAAGCACTAGTCAGCCTATTAAAAGCGCTACAGCACCATTAATTACTTCAACTTCTAATAATTCACCTAAAAGCGCGGCCAATGTATTTTCTGCTAAAGGCGTTGAGGCTACAAATCAAAATACAAGGCTGGCCTTGATAGGCGGCGCGGGTTTGGTGGCTTTGCTGGGGATGGGGCTATATTTTTACCAGTTTGTAGATAACACGCCTGATGTGGTGATTCCGCCGCGACCTTTAGAGCAGTTGGCTACAGCTCAACAGCCAGAAAGCAACGCAACTTTGCCTGAGATGCCAGTGGCAGAAACGCCGCCGCCGCAAACATTTGAGCCTGATGAAACAGTGCAACTGGCTGAACAGCAAGAAGCGCCGATAAAAAAAATGGCTAAGAAACAAGCTATTAGCGAGGATGAAGA
This sequence comes from Methylotenera sp., assembly GCA_031381645.1. Classification (GTDB taxonomy): domain Bacteria; phylum Pseudomonadota; class Gammaproteobacteria; order Burkholderiales; family Methylophilaceae; genus Methylotenera_A. The sequence continues at coordinate 16,094 of JANMYB010000102.1, read as the reverse complement.
AGTTGCTATGGCTGAAAATGAGATGGTGGTGGATGAGACGATTGTAGCTACCAAACTCAGCAAAAAGAGTAAATCAAAAAAATTGCAATTTGGTGAAGCAATTGCTTCGCCAAGCGCCTCTATTGAAGTGACAAAAAGTAAACCTGCGGCTGGCATAAACCCAACGCTAATGAGCGCTTACGATGCCTACAATGTGGGTGATGATGCAAAAGCACAAAAGCTCTACAAACAAGTATTGCAACAAGATGTACGTAATGTAGATGCGCTGTTGGGTTTGGGTGCAATTGCTTCTAGGCAAGGTCGTGTGGCGGATGCAAATGGCTGGTTTGGCAAAGTGCTGGAAATTGAGCCACGAAACAATATGGCGCAAGCAGCCTTGATTGATAGCCAATCGCAAGGTAACGAAACCAATAGCGAAAGTCGCATCAAAAACATGCTGGCTAAAAATCCAAATGACGCTAATTTGCACGTGGCACTAGGTAATTTGTATGCCGAGCAAAACCAGTGGCCAGCCGCACAGCAGGCTTATTTTGATGCTTATAGTTTGAATGGCAATGCAGATAACGCGTTTAATTTAGCGGTGAGTTTAGATCAAATGGGTAAACCGAAATTGGCTTTACCTTATTATCAGCGCGCGCTAGCGCAAGCCTCAGATAAAAGTAGCATAGACAAAACCGCGCTTGAAGCGCGCATCGCGGCGATTCAATAGAGTTATTATGGCAGAACAGAGAAGAAAGCTACGCTTAGGCGAATTGATGATACAGCAAGGCCTGATTAGTCAGGATCAGCTACGTATTGCATTAATTGAGCAAGAGCAAAATAACATTCCGCTAGGTCGCCAGTTGGTGCGTTTGGGTTTTGTTTCAGAGAACATGGTACGCGATTTGGTCGCGCATACCATCGGCCAAGAGAGTGTAGATTTAACAACGGTGGTGGCAGATGTAGATGCGTTGAGCATGGTGCCAGAAGACTTTTCACGGCGTTATCACTTGTTGCCAGTAGCTTATGAAGATGCCACCAAAACTATGATAGTGGCGATGGCGGATATGTTTAACGTAGTCGCGCTTGATCAGTTGCGCGCCATGCTGGGCGGGCAGATACAGCTTAAACCTGTGTTAGCGGCCGAGGCGCAATTAGAAGAACATATTGATCAGTTTTATGGTTATGAGCTTTCTGTTGATGGCATTTTACGTGAGATTGAAACAGGTGAAATTGATTATCAAAGCCTAACCGCCGATGGCGATGAATTTACGCAGCCCGTTGTGCGGCTGGTAGGCGCGCTGTTGATGGATGCGGTAAAACGCGGCGCATCGGATATTCACTTTGAACCAGAATATGCTTTTTTGCGTATTCGCTACAGAATTGACGGCGTGCTACAACAAGTACGCAGCCTGCACAAAAGCTATTGGCCAGGCGTTGCAGTGCGCTTAAAAGTGATTTCGGGCATGGATATTGCCGAAACGCGTGCACCGCAAGATGGTCGCTTAAACATGAATTTGTGCGGTCGCCCAATCGATTTTCGGGTATCTGCGCACCCGACTATTCATGGCGAAAATATTGTATTGCGCGTGCTGGATAGAGAGCGCTCAATTATTCCGCTGGAGCGCATGGGCTTGCGTACCTCAACTTTAGATCAATTAAAGCTAATGATGACGCGGCCAGAAGGCATATTGGTGGTGACTGGGCCGACTGGTAGTGGTAAAACCACAACATTGTACTCATTACTTTCACATCAAAATACCGAGTCGGTCAATATCATGACCTTGGAAGACCCAGTCGAATATCCTGTTACGCAGATGCGGCAAACTTCAGTGGCAGAGGTGAATAAGATAGATTTTGCCAATGGTATACGTTCGATTATGCGGCAAGACCCAGACATTATTCTAGTGGGTGAGGTGCGCGATGCAGACACCGCCACTATGGCTTTCCGTGCGGCCATGACAGGGCATCAGGTATTTACGACCTTACATACAAACTCTGCCTTGGGCGCTTTTCCTAGGTTGATCGATATTGGTATTTCGCCCGATATTATGGCGGGTAATATTATCGGTGTGGTGGCGCAACGCTTGGTGCGCGTGCTTTGCCCGCATTGTAAGGAGCCTGCTAAGCCGAGTGACGACGAGCGTAAAATATTGGGCGTTAAGCGTAACGAGGCGATTCAAATATTCAAGCACAAAGGTTGCAATCGCTGTAATCAAACGGGGTATCGCGGCCGTATGGCTATTTTGGAGTTATTGCGTATTGATAGCGATATGGACTCGCTCATTGCTAGAAGAGCACATTTTGACGAGTTGCGTAAAATGGCGCTAGAAAAAGGCTTTAATACCTTGGCGGATGATGGTGTGCGGCGTATTTTAGAAGGCTATACCAGTGTCGAAGAAGTGATGCGCGTGATTGATCTTACTTCGCGCATTCTGCACTAGATTTTTCGGCACTCAACTCAATCATGGCAACCTTTAATTACAGGGCAATTGACCAAGCTGGGCGCCATGCGCAAGGGCAGATAGATGCGCTTAACGAGGTGGATTTAGAAATTCGCCTTGAACGTATGGGGCTGGATTTAATTACCTTTAAATCGACTGAAAAATCCAAAAAAGCATTTTCACAAAATAAAGTTACTAATCGCGATTTGGTCATGTTTTGTTTTCAGCTCGAGCAACTCACCAGCGCAGGTGTGCCAATGCTGGAAGGCTTAAATGATTTGCGTGAGAGCACCGCGAATTTATATTTTCAAAAAGTATTGGGCTCGTTAGCAGGAGATGTCGAGGGCGGCAAAATGCTCTCTCAGGCTATGGCGGAACATCCCGATGTATTCGATGAAGTGTTTGTAAACTTGGTCGCCGCAGGCGAGCAAACTGGGCAATTGCCTAAGGTGTTTGATAACTTGTGTAACACGCTTAAATGGCAGGATGAGCTGATGTCTCAAACTAAAAAGTTATTGGCTTACCCTCTGTTTGTGTTTGTTGTGGTGATGGCCGCGGTGACTTTTTTAATGATTTATTTAGTACCAGAAATGGTGAAATTTTTAAATAGCTTAGGTCAAGAATTGCCATTGAATACCAGAATTTTAATATTCATTTCCAATGCGTTTGTAAATTATTGGTGGTTGATTCTGGCTTTTCCAATTGCTGTGGTTACAGGCTTGGCAGCTTATATCAGGCAAAACCCAGAGGCGCGGTATAAGTTTGATTACATTAAACTTAAACTACCAATCACAGGTGAAATATTACATAAAATTATTATGGCGAGATTTGCGCGCTATTTTGCGCTGATGTATCAAACGGGCATTCCTATTTTAGAGGCGATTAAAACTTGCGAAAAAATTGTGGGTAATCGCGTGGTAGCAGATGCGCTAAGTCGTGCCCATGCACAGATTAACGCGGGGGATAGCATGAGTGATAGCTTTCACAATGCTGGCTTGTTTCCCCCACTGGTGGTGCGTATGATTAAAGTGGGCGAGAACACGGGTGCGCTAGATAAATCACTACTCAACGTAAGCTATTTTTACGATAGAGACGTGAATGAAATGATGCAAAAAATGCTTAAATTGCTAGAGCCAGCACTCACTGTAGTTTTGGGGCTAATTTTGGCATTTATTATGATGTCGGTGCTGGGCCCAGTTTACGATTCATTTGGTAAAATGAAGATCTGATACTAAGCAAATACTATGTTAAGTAACCCAAAAAAATTAATTTTGTGTGCCACCAATAAAAGTTTAACGGCTGGTTTGTGGCAGGGCACAAAATTGCAAACCCATGCGGTTTTTAGTAATACAAATGCAGATTACACGGCGTTTAGCGAGTATTTAGCACAGCATGACGATACCAATATTTACCTTATCGTCGATGCAATTGAAGAGGATTATAAGGTAGAAAGCCTACCACACACCACTGGCGGCGCACGACGCGAAATTGTCGAGCGCAAACTCAATCAATTTAATCGCAATAGCGTGTATCGTACTGCGCACTTTATTAATCGCGCAGCCGACAAACGTAAAGATGACAATTTCTTGTTTGTTGCCTTGAGCAATGCTGACTTTTTACAAGGCTGGATGGATGCTATTCAAGCCAACCATGCACCGCTGGTTGGTGTGTATTTGTTGCCGATGATTAGCCAAGTGGTGGTACGTCAAATGAAGTTAATGGCACCGCATATATTACTTTGCGAGCGATTATCTTCGGGTTTGCGCCAAACATATCTACACAATGGTCGCTTGCGCATGAGCCGCTTAGTGCCTATGAAAGATGTGAAACCTAATCAGCTTGCTTATTTTTATTTGGTAGAGTTAGATAAAACGCGGCTTTATTTAATGAGCCAGCGTTTAATTACAGGCGAAACTCCGCTACAAATGGTGATTCCTGCGGCAGATGGCAGTTGCGATGAAATTGCTAAAAGCATCAGTCAAGAGCAGGGTTTGGAGTGCAAATCAGTCGATATTTTAACCTATGCCAAAAACGTTCAAATTGCGGCTGACTTGGTTAAAGCACATCCAGAATTTTTGCATATGCAATTGCTAGCTAATGGCAACGTACCCGATAACTTAGCGCCAGCAACATTTAGTAAGATTCACAACCTTAATAATGTTCGTCGCAAAATTAATATTGCTACAGCCTGTGTTGCAACAATAGGTGTGGGCTTGGCTGCATATTACGGCTGGCAGGGCATGCAACAAAAAGAGGAGTTAAAATTTATTACCGCGCAAACGCGTTCACAGCAGCAGCAATATGAAGAAGTTGCTAAAAATTTCCCAACTACGCCAATTGCAAGTACAGAGTTGAAAATAGCGGCTGAGCTGGCACAAATCATTAATAATAACGATCAATCGCCACGTCAACTCATGCAAATTTTGAGTGGTGCTTTTGAGGCTTCTCCAGAGATTGCGCTAACCAGAATGCGTTGGACGCAAACTAATGATAGAGAGATTAAAGACGAAGCGAACAACTCAAATGCTGCGCAAGCTGGCAATACTCAGCCGACTGCTCCCAATATCGATCCTACCAAACTCGTTCAAATTGGGTTTATCAATGCAGAAATTAAAGGCTTCACTGGCGATTATCGCGCAGCCTTAAATAGTGTCAATAAGTTTGTCAATCATCTGCGTGAAAATGATTTGGTTGATCAAGTGATGATTTTGCAAGAGCCTGTGAATGTGAGTTCACTCGCTAATTTGCAAGGCAGCACCACTGATGAAAGTGCCACTACAGAACGTCCGCCTGCGATATTTAAATTAAAAATTATGCTGAAATCAATCAATACGGGAGTAACGCCATGAGCTTAACCCAACAAGATTGGCGCAAATTACGTTATCCAATAGTCGGCCTGGGAGCCGCCCTGGTGCTAGTTGGATTGTTGGTGAGTTTTGCAGATCAATATCGCACAAAAAACGAATTAGCCTTGCAAACACAGCAAAATATGCTCAACCAGGCGCGTCAGCAATTGCTATCTTCTGGCATGGAAAAAGAGACGATTGTTCAGTATTTGCCCATATATAACGATTTACTGTCAAAAGGCTTTATAGGAGAAGAGCGACGCATTGAATGGATAGAAACCTTACGGCAAATTCATGCGCAACATAAATTGTTCAGCATCGATTACAGCATTGGTCTGCAAGAGAATTATAAACCTAGCTTTTTGCCTAACTTAGGTAGTTTTGTGTTGCATCGCTCTGTGATGAACGTTAAATTAGACATGCTACACGAAGGCGATATATTGGCGTTAATCGATGGCCTGCACGAACAAACCACGCCGTTTATTGTGCGCGATTGCGAAATTAGCAGGCCAGTTGGTGCGCAAGTCAATAGCAAAGATGTAGCGGCCAACATGCAAGCCAATTGCGAGATAGATTGGCTGACTTTACGCGACCCACAGCTTTCTGACGCAATACCGGCGGGGGCTTTATGATGAAATATTTTATTTTATTGCTTATATTTTTTAGCCAGCTAGTTTTTGGTCAAATGGCAATCGCAGCCGAGCCAATTGGTCGTTTGTTTACCTCACCCGCAGAGCGTAGCAACCTAGATTATTTAAGGCAAACAAAGAAAAAGCTAATCGCGCCAGTGGCTGTTGATTCGCCAACCGATGCCCCAGAATCCTCACCAGTAGAGCTTCCTAGAGCCGTTAATTTACAAGGCTATGTCAAGCGAAACGATGGCAAACATGGCACCGTGTGGGTGAATGACCAAGCCCTGCAAGAAAACTCTGGCAATAAAGATGTGCAAGTGGGCAGGTTTTCAGAAGATAGCAATCGCGTGCCGATTAGATTATCTGGCAACGGCAGACGCTTGAATTTAAAGGCTGGCCAAGTATATGACCCAGAAACCAATCGTGTGCACGAAGCGCGCAACCACGGCGCGCAAGGCGACAGTGGAAAAATTGACGGCACGATAGGTGATGATTTTTAGCATTTAAGTTTTATGCAAAAACTTAATAAACAAATTACCAAGCAAAAAGGTGCGGTGCTCATTTTAATGGCCTTTATTATTGGGCTGGGTGTGCTTGCCTATATGTTGCATGCCTTTGATCCAGCTAGATTAAGATTAGAACAAGATAAAAAAACCTATCAAACTTTGAATGAGGCCAAACAAGCTTTAATTGCGTGGTCAGTAAGTCATCTATACACGCCAGGCCAAATGCCTTGGCCAGATCGGCATCTTGACCCTGGGATATACGATGGCAGTAGCGATTGCGCAACAACGGCATTTCAGTATAGTAATCTTCTAGGGCAATTACCTAGCTTGCCAGACACCAGCCCTTGCTTGGATAAAAACAATGGGCTAAGTGTGTATGCAGGATTCAGCACATACCCTAGCTTGGGGCAAGATTTTCGTGATGCTCAAGGAAACAGACTTTGGTATGCAGTTTCACGTAATTTAGTACGCAAATATGACGCTCCTGTCTCTGACCCGATAATTAATCCAAATATTATTAATGCACCAACTTATTCATGGCTACAGGTGCTAGATAGAAATGGTAATTTAGTCTCAGATCGTGTAGCGGCTGTAATTCTAGCCCCAGGCGATGCGCTTGATGGGCAGAATCGCGCTGGAGCGGCTGATGCTAGTCAGTTCCTTGATGGCTTCCAAATAGGTGCAGCAGTGTTTAATAATCGAGGCTATGCGACAGATGATGAGGATTTTATCATGGGTGACGACAGTCGTAATGTCTCGGCTACAGACCCTACCTTTGTGCAACCATATAACTTTAATGATAAGTTGGTATATATCACGATTGATGAGTTGATGGCAGCACTTGAAAAGCGGGTTGGTGAGCAGGTTCGCACTTCATTAAAAACATATCAGGATGCCAATGGATACTATCCTTATGCTACTCAGCTTGGCACAACTGCAAATTTAAGTTGTTGGCAAAATGCCGCTGGCACTGATGGTTTAAGAGAAGGCTTATTGCCTGCTAATTATCAAAGTTGCACTTATACAAGAACAACTGTCCCAACTAATTCCTCGACCATTAGTTGCGTCAATACAATATTTAACCCAGCCGCATCACTTGGCGTAACACAAGTAAGGTTTACGCGAACGGGAGGTAGCAACTTTACTACAACAACTACTTCAACTGGAGGTATAACATGTGCTCGAACTACTACTACATGTACATGTTCTCGAGGTACAGATGGCACGGGTACGGGTTCTTGCTCAAATGCAACTAATTCTCCTAGAGTAACTTGTACAGCAACTGGTTGTACTGCAACAGGCACAGGCTCATTGGGGACGTTTAGAACGACAGGCGATAAATTTACTTTTAGGTCAGGTGGTTGTGCTCAAACAACATTTCCCAATCCTAATGTTGTTACAGGTTGTGCAAATAACAACGCGCAGATTACTTGTAGTGGAGCTAATGGTGCGGCAGCTTCTTGTGGGGATGTAAGGTTTGATAATTTGCTACCAGCGTGGTTTAATCAAAATCAATGGGGCAATTTCGTTTACTATCGAATGACGGTTCCTCGGTTGACACCAGCATTGCCAGCATTGACCGCTGGTAATAGAAATACTGAAGTTATCGCTATTACTATGGGGCGAGCAATTGATAGTGCACCGTTTGCGGTATCTAGAGGAGCTGCTCAAGTTCAGCCATCTTGTAATACATTAAATAATTACCTCGATAGTGTTGAAAATGCCGATGGAAATACGGTGTATGATGCCACTTCAACACTACGCAGCGCTAATTATAATGATCAAAATTTTGTGGTAGCACCATGATGATAAATAATTACTTTATTAAGAGAGATGCTGGCTTTACATTGGTTGAAATGGCCATTGTTTTGGTCATTTTGGGGTTTGTACTAAGTGCACTTTTGCTACCTTTGCAGGCACAACGCGAGCAGGTTTTTCAAGCGCAAACTGAAGCGACATTAGAAAATGCAAGACAAGCTTTACTAGGATTCGCGCAATCAAGAGGCCGTTTACCTTGCCCTGCAACTGTTGCAAGTAATGGCGCGGAGCTTCCATTAGGTGGCGGAGCTTGCACGCAGCAGGTTGGATTTTTACCAGCAGCAACCTTGGGTATTCAACCAACTGACGCTCAAGGATTTGCTTTAGATGGCTGGAATAATCGGATTCGGTATGCAGTTACACAAAATAGTTCAGCAGTTATTGTGAACCCTGCGACCCCAGATTTTACATCAAACATTGCAGATAATGTTGCCACTCCACTTGTCAATGAAGCTGATGGCATGAACGCTGTGGGTATCACCAACCTAACTCCTGACTTGCGTGTGTGCCTGAATGCAGTAGTCATAACTGCAGTTGCCTGCTCGTCGGCGGTTCCAGAAGTAAATTACTCTATTAATAATGCGGTTGCGGTCATTTATTCACTGGGTGCTACTGGCGCACAAGCTATTGGCGGCGCCGATGAGACAGCAAATCTAAATGATGCAGATGCGAATGGCATTATTGATGATGGGGTGTTTGTGAGTCATGGACCCGTTGGAACTGTAGGCAATGAATTCGATCATATTGTCACGTGGATTTCACCCTTTGTACTTTACAATGCAATGATTCAAGCGGGTCAGCTTCACTAAGCTCTTGCAATGAACGACAGCCAACTCCTCCGCTACAGCCGTCATATTCTGTTGCCGCAGATTGAATATGCTGGCCAAGAAAAGCTTACCAAAAGTCATGTGTTGATTGTGGGTGCGGGAGGTTTAGGTTCGCCAGCAGCCTTATATTGTGCGGCTTCTGGCGTAGGTAAATTAACAATTTGCGATTTTGATAATGTCGATTTAACCAATTTACAGCGGCAAATTATTCACACCACGCAAAGCGTTGGCATCAATAAAGCGATTTCTGCGCAACAGACTATTTACGAAATTAACCCTGAAGTTTCTGTGCAAACCATTCAGCAAAAATCTTCTGAGGCTGAGTTTAAAGTATTGGCTGAAACAGCCGATGTGGTGATTGATTGCAGTGATAATTTTGCCACGCGCTATGCGCTCAATCGAGTTTGTTTACAGCTTAAAAAGCCGTTAGTTTCAGGTGCGGCAGTGAATTTTGAAGGGCAAATTACCGTATTCGATTTTCGGCATGAAAATAGCCCTTGTTACCACTGTTTATTCCCTGACACGGGTAGCGACCAAGAAATGCGCTGTGCTGAGAGTGGCGTATTTGCACCATTGGTGGGTATGATAGGCACGGCGCAAGCGGCAGAAGCGTTAAAGCTAATCATGAATATTGGCGAGAGCCTGCAAGGTAGATTGCTGTTGCTAGATGCGTTAAGTATGGAGTGGCGCACTATCAAGCTGGCGCGCGACCCAGCATGTGCTGTTTGTGGCTAGTTTTTGGTATTACAGATTGATAACGTAAATCAAGTATAAATTCTAAAATAACTGCCCTGTAAACCGCATGGATATTGGGTTTCAGGCATGAATAACCAGCTTCAGCTGGTATATTCTGCGGGGACAACCTTTACGGTTGCAGGACAGTGCTTATTTAGTTTATTTTCCACCCACCAAGCTTTTAACCGCGCCAACCAAATCGCCCGGCATCATCACGATTTTGCTGTTATTAGAATCAGAAATTTTTTGCAAAGCGGTAATGTAGCGGTCACCCAATAAAAACATGGCAGATGAGTTATTTTCTTTAACTGCTTCTGTAATAAATTTGATGGATTCAGCCGAAGCTTTGGCGGCAATCATCTGTGCCTCAGCATCTTTGCGCGCCGCTTCTAGGCGCGCTTCCGCGTTTAAAATAAGTGATTGTTTTGCGCCTTCTGCCTCAGTAACCACTGCCACGCGTTCACGCTCGGCAGCAGCTTGTCTCTCCATCGCGTCTTGCATATTTGATGAAGGCTTAATATCCTGAATCTCAACCGATTTTACCGTTAAACCCCAGTCCAGCGCTTCATCTGCAATAGCTGCCTTCAGTTCGGCCTTAATGCGGTCGCGCGAGGTGAGCGCATGGTTTAATTCCATGCCGCCAATAATAGAACGTAAATTAGTTTGCACCATATTGCGCATGGCTTCACGGAAATTTTCGATGCCATACACAGCGCGCTCAATGTTGCTTACTTTAATAAATGCTACGGCATTGGCTAAAATCACTGCGTTATCCGCCGTAATCACTTCTTGCTCTGGTATTTCTAAAATAATGTCTTTAGTAGTGACTTTGTAGCTTACGCGGCTAAAAACTGGGTTAATGATATGCAAGCCTGGTGAGAGTACGCCAGCAAATTTCCCCAAGCGCTCCACCACCCATTCCTCGCCCTGCGGCACAATGCGCACACCTTTAAATATGGCGACAATGGCTAAAAATATGAGTACTAAGCTAAATTCGGTCATGGTGTTTTCCTAAAGTTAAATTACCTAAAAATCAATTATTTTTTTAATGCGCAATGCGTTACCTTCAACGGCAATCACGGTTGCTACGCTACCAGCTTCAATGCTTTCATCAGCAATCGCCACCCATTCGCGGCTGCCCATCAGACCTTGTGTAAAACGAATTTTGCCATTTTGCGCGGCGCTACATGTCTCTATTACTGTGCCTGTACGACCTATCTCTTCACCTTGCGCTTGGCCAACACGCGAATGAGTTTCGGTTTTTTTGTAATTGAGTCTCCAAATAGCCAGCGAGCTGAATGAAAGTACAGCAAACATTCCAAATTGAATCGCCTGCGGAATATTAGGAAAAAGCCACATGGCAATAGCCACACTTAAAGCCGAAACGCCAAACCATAGTACATAAAAAGTACCGGTGGCCATTTCAACCGCCAATAAAACCACGCCAATCGCGCCCCAAATCCACATCGCTTCTATCATATTAGCCTCTTTTAAATTGTTTAAAAGTTACTCGGATTATCTTAGCATTAATTTTGTGCTTTATTTCAAAATTGGCAATCTACTGAAATAAGTTATTACTATTGCAATTAACAATTCAGTTACTATAATTAACTAAATATTTTCTCGAAACAAACTTATGAAATGAGTGTAAACTATTGTTACATAAATGATTACAGCTAGTTTTATATTATGGCAAATTATTATAAACTCACAATTCCATCAGATCGTGTAGAGCGTAAGCAATACATCCGGCGCATGTTTCCTCAGGCGACAGGCTCATTTTTGGGTGATGAATGGCGCGGCGGCAGGCTAGAAGGGCTTAAACGCCTGAATACGCTTGATATTGAAGCTTATAGCCGTAATCGCAATTTTCTAAATGGTTCAGTTTCAAAGCTTTCACCTTATTTTCGGCATGGTTGTCTTACGTTAAAAGAGGCCTCTGATAGTGTGCGCAGTCGTTTTGGCATAGATGCTGAAAAGTTTGTGCAAGAGCTAGCCTGGCGCGATTATTGGCGGCGTGTTTGGTATCATTTTGGCAATGGCATTTTTAGCGATATGGAAGATCCAAAAGTGGCATTAGGTGATAAATTAATGCCAGATTTTATTCGCCAAGGCATTACAGGCCTGCCCTGCATGGATGGTGTTGTTCGTGATTTGCTTCATGATGGCTACGTGCACAACCATGCGCGCATGTGGTTTGCTGCCTATGTGGTGCATTGGCTTAAGGTAGATTGGCGCGAAGCCGCCGATTGGTTTGAAAATCATTTATTAGATGGCGATAAAGCATCGAACCATTTATCTTGGCAATGGGTTGCTTCATTGTTTAGTTCTAAGCCATATTATTTTAACAAAGAAAATTTAAGCCGCTTTACTGGTGAAAAATATTGTGCAACTTGCAAGGTAAATTGTCCATTTGATGCAAGCTACGAAACGCTTAATGAAAAGTTATTTGCTAATAACAACCCCGCCAAAGCCAAAGCGCGTAGCGTGATGATGCCTGAGCGGGCTCCAATTTCACTGCATCGCGCCATAGCCATTTATGTGCATGATGAAATGCTCTCTGCGGCGCACCCTTTGCTACGCAAGCCCATGCCTAAAATTTTTGTGTTTGATGATTTTTTATATGGCAAATGGCCGCTTAAGCGTCTGCAATTTTTGGCCGACTGTTTAAGCGAGTTACAAGATGTAGAAATCTGGATTGGCGATACCCGAGCAGTAATGAATGAGCGCGGCGTAGGCCAAATAGTTACGCAAGCAACACCCAATACGCAAATAAAGGCATTATTAGAACCATTTAACCCAATTTGGCAGCCAGAAGTGAAATTTACAGAGGTTGAAGTCAGCGATAAACGGCTAAAACGTTTTTCACGCTATTGGGATGTGGTGGGAGCCGAAATGTTTGGTCATATTGTCAACAGTGAGCAATAGTTAAAGGGAGCTAATTTTGGTTTTTTATATTGTAATTGCAGTAATTTTAATTTACTTCATCATGACATATAACAGCTTGGTAAACATTAAAAATAACATATCAAAAGCATGGGCGAATATCGATGTGTTACTTAAACAGCGGCATGAAGAGTTGCCTAAGTTGGTAGATACCTGTAAGCAGTATATGAAGTACGAGCAGGAAACGCTGGATAAAGTGATAAAAGCACGTTCACAAGTTTTTGCTGCGGGAGAATCGCAAGATGCTGCGGCCTTAGGCACAGCCGAAGGCGCATTAAAAAATAGCCTCGGCAAATTGTTTGCGCTTGCTGAATCATATCCTGATTTAAAGGCTAATGAGCAGTTTTTGCATTTGCAGTCACGCATCAGCGGTTTAGAAAACGCGCTTGCCGATAGGCGCGAATTTTATAACGAAAGTGTGAATATCAATAACGTGCGTATTGAACAATTTCCAGACTCTCTAGTGGCGCGCATGTTTGGTTTTAAATCGTTTAATTTGCTGAAATTTGCTGCTGAAGAATTAACCGACGTTGATATTAATCAGCGCTTTAACACTTAAAAAATCTTATGTTAAGTGGCCTGCGTGCTTATTATGCAGAGGCGTTAACTTCTGTTAGCTATTTGGGCATACTGGCGTTTTGCGCTGCATGCAAATGATAAAAAAATCTGGTTAATTGCGTTGGCGCTGGTTGCGGGCATAGGTTTTTTTGCTTGGACATCCACTTTCAAACGGGCGCGTACCATTGCGGATATAGCCACTTCACGCATTGCATCTGCTGCGCAAGGTTATGTAGAAATATATGGTCGCGCAAGTGTGGCGGCAGAAAACCTGATTACAAGTCCATTAAGCGGCATTGCATGTATTTGGTTTCGTTATTGGGTTTATACCAAAGATAACAGTGATCGCGAATGGCGCGAAATTTCGAGTGGAGTAAGTGATACCACCTTTGAAATCAAAGATGGCACTGGAAGTTGTGTCGTTGATCCTGATTACGCTGAAGTCATCGCAGCAGAGCATCGTGTTAGCTACCAAGGTAGCTATAAACATGTAGAAGAACTGTTATTTGCGGGTTCAATTTATGTGTTGGGTGAGTTTTCTACTATCGGCGGCGCTAACTCTGTATTAAGCTTAAAAGAAGACGTCAGTTTTTTATTGGCTGAGTGGAAAAAAGACCCTGTTAATCTTAAAAAACGCTTTGATTTAGATGGTGACGGTGAGATTGATTTGCGCGAATGGGAGTTAGCACGCCGCCAAGCTATTAGAGAGGTTGAAGCTCAGCATAGAGAGCTTCGTTTGCAAACGGGCGTTCACATTATGCGGGCACCGCGCGATAACAGGCTGTACCTGATTTCTAGCCTATCACCTCAAAAATTAAGGCAGCGATATATTTTGTGGAGCTTCTTTCATCTATCGGTTTGCTTTGCATCGATAGGCGCAATATTTAAATTCGCTTTTTAGCTTTTAACCTTAGTGTGCTTCAGTAAGTGTAGTAATTCAATGTGGTAAAATCTAGCCCATATGAATACTGAACCTATATCTGAAACCAACTTAGCACCTCAAAAAGAGCTAGCCAAATCGTTCGACCCGAAAGCCATTGAAAGCAAATGGTACGAATTTTGGGAAAGCAAAGATTATTACTCCGCTGGTTTAGACCAAACTAAAAAGGATAATTTCTGCATTCTACTGCCGCCACCCAACGTCACAGGCACGTTGCATATGGGGCACGGCTTTAACCAAACTCTCATGGATGCGCTCACACGCTATCACCGTATGAAGGGTGACAACACGCTGTGGCAACCAGGGACTGACCACGCGGGTATTGCCACGCAGATTGTCGTAGAACGCCAATTAGACGCGCAAGGTGTAAGTCGTCACGACTTAGGGCGTGAGAAATTTTTAGAAAAAGTGTGGGAGTGGAAAGAATATTCCGGCGGTACGATTACCCAACAAATGCGCCGTTTAGGCACCTCGCCTGATTGGAGTCGTGAACGCTTCACTATGGATGATGGTTTGAATAAGACCGTGACCGAGACTTTTGTACGTTTATACAATGAAGGTTTGATTTACCGTGGTAAGCGCCTGGTGAATTGGGACGTGAAACTAGGGACAGCCGTTTCAGATTTAGAAGTGGTGCAAGAAGAAGAAGATGGCTTTATGTGGCACATCAACTATCCGCTTGTTGAGCCAGATACGGTTAAGGGTTTGACGCATTTGGAGGTGGCAACCACTCGCCCAGAAACCATGCTGGGCGATGTGGCGGTGATGGTGCATCCAGAAGATGAGCGTTATGCGCACTTGATTGGTAAAAACGTAAAACTACCACTTTGCGACCGCGAAATTCCAATTATTGCGGATGATTATGTGGATAAAGACTTCGGTACAGGTTGTGTAAAAGTGACGCCTGCACATGATGAGAATGACTATGCAGTTTGGCAAAGACATAAAAATGGTAGCTTGAAGCGTGTTGAGCCGATTATCGTTTTTACCCTAGCAGGGAAAATACAAGCGGGTACTGCTGAGCAAGTTTTTGCAAGAAATGACCAAGCAAAACGTTATAAAGCACCTTCCAATATGGGAATGTTAGTGCCTGACCAACTTGCAGATGGAATAGAGTCTTGGCAGCTTATGCCTGAAAAATACTGGGGACTAGATCGCTTTGATGCGCGCAAACAAATTGTTATTGATTTAGATACTCACGAGCAAAAGTATTTAGTGAAAATCGAAAAGCATAAACTCAAAGTGCCACGTGGTGATCGTACAGGTGAAGTCATTGAAAAAATGCTTACTAACCAGTGGTTTGTTGCCATGAGCGAACCTGCGGCGGATGGTAAATCTATCACGCAAAAAGCGCTTGATGTTGTGGCAAGTGGTGAGATTAAGTTTTACCCAGAAAACTGGGTCAATACCTACAACCAATGGCTGAATAACATACAAGATTGGTGTATTTCGCGCCAATTGTGGTGGGGGCATCAAATTCCTGCTTGGTATGGTGACAGCGGGCAAATTTATGTTGCACATGATGAAGCAGAAGCTAAAAAATTAGCTGAAAGCGAAGGCTATACAGGCAAGTTGAAACGCGATGAGGATGTTTTAGATACTTGGTACTCGTCTGCTTTGTGGCCTTTCTCAACGCTTGATTGGACTGGCGATGAGGCTAAAGACCTCGTCAATATTGCCTTGCAGCAGTATCTGCCATCATCCGTTTTAGTCACTGGCTTCGACATTATTTTCTTTTGGGTGGCGCGTATGGTGATGATGACCACGCACATTACGGGCAAAATTCCGTTTAAGCATGTGTATGTGCACGGCCTGATTCGCGATGCTGAAGGCCAAAAGATGAGTAAATCTAAAGGCAACGTG